>JAUZOB010000402.1 GCA_030706665.1 Bacteroidota bacterium | reverse complement strand
TTTTTAATAATATTAGAAATAAAAAATATTAATTCAGAAACAGATAAATTAGAATTAATCTATTGTTTCTGAATCAGTAAGCTAAATTGATTTTTCAATAAATAATATCTGAATTTTTATATTAAGAACAGAAATATTTTTATTCCTGCAAACCAACATCTTTCAGCAATTGATTGATGATTTTATCCTTATGAAATTCTTTTGAACGTTGAATAGCTGAATTTTTAAGTGATTTATGCAATTCCTTATCTTTAATACTGGTAATAATTCTTTGGATCATATCAGCTTGGTTTGAAACAAGAAATCCATTTTCTCCATCATTAATAATATCTTTCGGTCCTTTAGTGTTATAAGCAATTACAGGTAGCCCACAGCTTAATGCCTCCAATACGACACAACTGAAGGTATCAAATTTTGAAGGAAGAATCAGAAGGTCTGCTGCATAGTAGATATCAGGCAATTGGTTATGATCAATCCACCCTGTATATATAGCATCTGGCATTGCTTCCTTAAGCTGTTTTTCAGCCGGCCCTGTTCCTGCAATTACAAAATGCACATTGGGAATTTCTTTTTCAATTTCTTTGTAGATTTCCGGTAGTTCAAGTACTCCTTTTTCGTAACTTATCCGCCCTACAAAGGCAACAACCGGTTGATTCATTGATAAACCAAACATCTCTGATTTTCTATCCTTTCGGGGATAAAATTTATCATCGACCCAATGAGCGGTTAAAGACACCAGTGAAGGATCAAACCCCATACTTTTTCCTGTAAACCATTTCTGTTGATCGGTGTTAAGAACAAACAGTGAATCGAATCCATGATAATATGTTCGCAAAAGACGTCGCAAATGGTTCAGATTGTGAGATTCAATATTCAGTACTTTACGTGCAAACATTATCCAGTCAGTATGAATGTAAAAATGAGCTTTAACAGAATATGCATTCTTTAAATATAAAGCGGCCAATCCCATCAATCCTTCGGTAGAACACATAATCCTGTCATATTCCCGTTCTTGAAAAAGAGTATGAATCTCCAGGAAATTCGGAATCCTGAGTGTTTGCTGCTGATAAAATGGGAAATTGAATTCAGCCATCGGCTTGAGTACGATCAAGTGGTCATCGGGCTGCAATGTATTGCTGCAAACCATAATATCAATAGGCAAATCACGTTTTTTTATCTCTTCATGCATTTCCCTAAGAACCATCGAGACTCCGTTGTTATCATCAAAAGTATCGGTAAGCCATAACATCCTTTTTGGATGCTCTAATCGTCCGATTTCCTTTGAGAAAGTCTGAAGTAAAGGTCTTACATTGTATAAAACTTTCGCGCTTGTAAAATGGGCAGCAAGAATAAGAGAAGAGGCAAGGAAGGGAAATGAAAGTCCATCCATGAAATTTTTGAGATTCGGGCTTTTCATCTTTTGTCCGTTCTTACTCCATTCTTTAATACTATCACTTTCTGCCAGCATTCGAAAGTCGCTTGGGAGCTCAACGTTTTTAATCAGGTTATTAAAATTAATATCTTCAATCTTGTTGAAAGCAGCAAGTTCATTGACCTTTTTAGTCAAACGATCATACAGAATTTCATTTAATCTGTTATTGATTGATACAATTGAATCGTGATATATTTTAATTTTATTTTCAGGTTCTGTTTTCCCGTTCTCAGCAATTCTGGTTGCATCATCGAAAATAGGTTTGTAGATACGTGGAACAAACCATCTTTGTGAAAATGAGGGAGATTTGCCAATAAAACAATTGTGAAAAAGCTCGATAAATTTCATCGTTACCTTATGTCGCTTCAGCTCAGAAAACCCGTTGGATATTAGCATTGCAATAATTTTATCCTGAGTCGTACCTTTATGCAATAATATTCTTAATAAGCCGGGATCCTGATGATTCATTGCAATCTGACAAACGTAATCAAGAAATGCAACAGTAAGTTTCTCAGTGTTATGATGAGAACCATAGGGGGCCATCTCTCCTTTTCTGATGGCTTCAAGAGCTAACTCAGCAAGACTTGTTGTTAAAAGTCGCTTTTGCAAATCCGGCACATGCAGATAGGTACCGGTTAGCCCGGAAAAGATACCCATGTGACTGTCAGACCCACCGGAAAGAGATTTTTTATACGGGTTATGACAGTACTGGTGAGGATCAATCCCATGCTCTTTTGAAAGTTGATCTATTTTCTCCGAAGTCAAACTCTCCAGCCAAATCTTAACCAACATGTTTTGCCATGTATCTCTCTGTCCGTTTAAAACTTCAAACCGTTCAAAGATTAATACCAGTTTCCCGAAAAATTCAATTGGGGGCACTCCATTTGTGGTATAATGATACAAAGGATGAGCCCATATAGTTGGGAGATTATTGGCAAAAGTATATTCCTGAAAAGCATATATATTCTTTCTCAGTCTATTCAACATTTTCTCCTGTTCCTGATTAAATCCATAGGTTAAAACATGTATTCCTATATTAAAGTCAGGAACGGTGCAACTAAATTCAGCTCCGATAAGAACGTCAAATCCCTTTTCTTTTAATTCAAAACAAGACCGGGCATTGTTATGATTGGTTACCGTAATTGCATTACACCCGTTTTTCTTTAAAGTCTCAACTAAATCTTCGGTTTTCAACCATGTTTCAGGCACATTCAATATTCGTCCTAATAATTCATCAGGAACATCACTATTGTAATCATGACAATGTAAATCTATCTTTAACAATTCATGTTCAGGGAATTTGTCCTGTTGTGTTAATTGGAACGCTTCAAACTCTTCAATCAATTCCTCCTGAAAAGATTCCTTTTGTTTAGTGTTTTCTTTCATTCTATAAGGTTATACTTCGTATTGCGTAATACT
>JAUZOB010000401.1 GCA_030706665.1 Bacteroidota bacterium | reverse complement strand
GGCGAACCATTGGGAGAAGTTTCACATCATCTTCTTCACACCAAATATGTTCCAAGAGAACGTTATTGACACTTACATCTATTTTTAAATACCGGGAGGAATGTGTCTGAATCAGGCACCATCGCATTGTTGATGACGCAAAAGCCACACGATTTATGAATCGGATTATCTTTTATCCGGAGAGCCCCAGCATACTCCTTCTCGAAAATTAATCAACTCAAAAATATGAACATTCTGATCAATCATTTGAACTTTGAAAAAATAGAATTATCCACATGAAACAATATACCATCGCTCCATTTTTCGATTATAAATCTGATTTTTAACGCAATACGAAACAAAAGAAAACTAAGTAGATTTGTCTTATGCTTTTTCATTTTGCTATCTTTTTTAATATAAGTAACTGAAAACATGGCTTTTTTGTACTATAAACATTAAATTTGTATAAATGATGCCTTAAAAATCTAAATTTCACCCCTTAAGATTCAACATAAATGGATTTATTAATTAGAAGATATAATTTACCAGACATTTCCATCATTGAAAAAAATGGATGTGGTTTCATTGTTTGGCAGCCGGAACGCGATTATATTATTCTGGGGCAAAGCAATGATGTAGAAAAATCATTAGACGAAGAAGAGGTAATAACCGATTGTGTACCTGTATACAAGAGGCCGTCAGGTGGGGATGCGGTGATCCTTACTCCCAAGACACTTGTGATTGCAAAAGTTGTAAAGCAAGATCTATTAAAGAACCCACAAGCTTATTTTGAAACCTTTAACTCAAAGGTTATCTCCGCACTGAATTCACTTGGTGTCAAAAACATAGAAACGAAAGGAATTTCAGATATAGCAATCGGGGACAAAAAGATTTTCGGATCGTCAATCTATCGATCCGGCAACATCCTTTTTTATCATGCCGTTCTGAATGTAAATGAGACAACGGAGAAGATGGAGCGCTATTTAAAATACCCTCAAAGAGAACCTGATTATCGGCATAAACGAACCCATCGCGATTTTGTGACATCCCTATTCGCGCAGGGATATCATATTGACATGAAATTACTAAAAGAAGAAATTACCAAGGCGTTCTGCGAGTCATAGATAAAAATAAAAAAAGCCGGCTTATTCAGCCGGCTTTCAGTTTATCCTAAATAAGTTTTAAGCAATCTGCTTCTGGAGGTGTGTCGAAGTCTCCGTATTGCCTTTTCTTTAATCTGTCGAACCCTTTCGCGGGTAAGACCGAAACGTTCACCAATCTCTTCAAGTGTCATCTCCTGACAACCAATTCCGAAGAAAAGTTTAATAATGTCGCTTTCCCTTTCGGTAAGTGTAGCAAGAGAGCGTTCAATTTCTCTTGCCAAAGATTCATCAATAAGCTTTTTGTCTGCATTAGGAGAGTCTCCATTAACCAGAACATCAAGCAAACTATTATCTTCGCCTTCAACGAAAGGAGCATCAACTGATACATGTCGACCTGAAACCCTAAGGGTATCAGCAACTTTATCAGCAGGTAATTCAAGGGTATCAGCCAGCTCTTCAGGTGAAGGTCTGCGTTCGTGTTCCTGTTCAAATTTAGAATAAGCCTTATTGATCTTATTCAGTGAACCGACTTGGTTCAAAGGAAGCCTTACGATACGTGACTGTTCAGCTAAAGCCTGAAGGATAGATTGACGAATCCACCAAACGGCATAAGAGATAAATTTAAATCCCCTGGTCTCATCAAATTTCTCCGCTGCTTTAATCAACCCCAGATTCCCCTCATTAATAAGGTCAGGCAAACTCAATCCCTGGTTCTGATACTGTTTTGCAACAGAAACCACAAACCGAAGGTTTGCTCTTGTCAGTTTCTCTAACGCAGCCTGATCTCCTTTTTTGATGCGCTGAGCCAACTCAACTTCTTCTTCTACGGTAATAAGTTCTTCTTTTCCAATCTCTTGAAGATACTTATCCAGTGAAGCACTTTCGCGGTTGGTAATAGATTTTGTTATCTTTAGTTGTCTCATATTCTCTCCTGAAAAACGCGCAAATTTAGTTATTTTTATTTAACAGAGCAAATAGTAATCAAGCTTTTAAGAAACAGACAATAAACATGAACAATTGGTTAATTCTTCATATTAAAAGCATAAACTGCCACTTCTCCATTCGGATATACACCTTCAATTAAAACGCCACCTTTAGAACTTTTCACTACAGAGATAATGTCCTTTGTTGTGCGTATTGAAGTTTTATTTACATCGGTAATGATGAAGCCTTCCCGAATTCCGGCATCTTTCAACATCCCTTTGCCAACTTCTAAAACTTTCACCCCATTTGTTATATCAACAGCATTCTTTTCTTCAAAAGTTGCTTCCCGTAATTTTGAGCCTAAAAACTCAATATTACTTCCCACCTTAGAGTCCTCATCATTATTTCGTAATGTAACAGAGAAAAGTTTCACCTTCCCTTCTCTTTTTACTTCAAGTTCAATTTTATCTCCGGGATGATAACGACCTATCTGTTCCGCCAATTGAGTATTGGAATTAACTGCAACCTTATTGATAGAAGTAATAACATCACCTGATTTTATGCCGGCACTCTTAGCGGCACCATCTTCCGTCACACTATCCACATAAACGCCCTCAATCTTATCCAGATCTTTCTCTTTAGCCAAGTCAGCATCAACGGTTTGCATCTTAACTCCCAATATGGCTCTTTTCACCTGTCCATATTTACGCATATCTGCAACTACTTTTTGTACAATACTGGTAGGAATCGCAAAAGAGTATCCGGAATAAGCACCCGTCGGAGATGCAATCGCTGCATTGATTCCAATCAGCTCTCCTTTCAGATTCACAAGGGCTCCTCCACTATTTCCGGGATTAACGGCAGCATCAGTCTGTATAAATGAT
>JAUZOB010000400.1 GCA_030706665.1 Bacteroidota bacterium | reverse complement strand
TAGATATAATCAAACAAAAAATTACAATTCCGCAGGATACACAGAATTTAACAGGATTAATAAAAGAATATGAAATAAGGAAGGAAATAACCAATAAACGTAAACGCAAAATACTTGAATATACCGGAGTAAGCGGCGCCACCCCTACCGATTGAAGTGGCCCCATCGGTACCGGAGCAAGCGGCGCCACTATTTGATGCTTCTTTTTTTAAGAATTTTACATACCCAGAGTAAAAAAAGAAGCTGACAATCCGGCATAAGCGGCGCCACTATTATAGGCGGATTTGTAACAACATAGTATCTTTTCATAAAAAAGAGATGCTATGGCTTATACCCCAATTACGATGTTACAAATTCGACGCATGTTGCAATTATTAGAAAAAGGGGAATCGAAACGTTCGATATCCAGAATACTTCATTCGGGAAAACACACGATTGATAAGTACGTTGATCGAATCGATCAGTCAGGGCAAGAACTTTCAGAACTTCTTAAATTATCGGATGCTCAATTATTGGTATTGATGTATCCGCTTCGTAATGATTTAAAGCCGGATCCCAGATTACAATTTCTTCTCGACAAACTTCCCTTGTATCAGAAGGAATTAACCAGAACAGGCGTTACCAAACTTTTATTGTGGAAGGAGTATAGACAAGAAGTCCCGGATGGTTATGGATATTCTCAATTTTGTGAACGCTTAGCCGACTATCAAAAAAAGAATGAGGCGACGATGCATTTTAACCATCACCCCGGAGACTTTATACAAATTGATTTTGCCGGGGAAAAGATAAGTTACATTGATCCCGCAACGGGTGAATTTATCGATTGTCCGGTATTAGTCTGTATCCTTCCATATAGCGGATATACTTACGCAGAAGCCCTTCCGTCCGGAGCTCAAGAATATATGTTTGCTGCAATGGGGCGTTGTATGGACTATTTTGAGGGAGTCCCAAAAAATGCTCTAAGTGATAACATGAAACAATATGTAACCAAAAGCAATCGTTATGAGCCTGTATTTTCTACTGTTAGTGAACAATGGGCGGTTCACTACAATATAAACCTGACAGCCGCCCGAGTGAGAAAACCAAAGGATAAGCCATCAGTTGAAAATATCGTAAAAGTAGCATATATGCGCATTTATGCCCCCATGCGCAATGAATCGTATTACAATCTTGTCAGTCTCAATAAGCGCATTTTAGAATGCTGTGGGATACATAACCGCACCTTGATGCAAAAATGTTCCTATAGCCGCTATGACCGATTTATAAAGAATGAAAAGCCAACGCTTCGCCCCCTTCCCTCCGAACCATTTATAATTAAACACACTGCAAAAGCTAAAGTGCAAAAGAATTATCATGTTATACTAGGCGAAGACTGGCATCAGTATAGCGTTCCTTTCCAGTATATTGCAAAACAAGTGGTCATTGTTTACGATTGTGAAGAGGTAGAGATTTATATAGGACAGCTGCGAATTGCTTCTCATAAACGGAATTACAGCAAGCATGGGTACACCACACTAAAAGAACACATGCCCGAATCTCATCAGAGATACAATGAAACAAAGGAATGGGATTCTGATTATTTTCTGGAGCAGGCCAAAGAGATAGGTGAGAGCTCTTTTGAAATCTTTACACACATCCTGGCTTCCAGAGCTTTCCCCGAACAGACTTACATTGCTTGTATCGGGCTCTTACGAATGGCAATGCGGTATGGTGAAGAACGCTTTGAAAATGCTTGTACCCGGGCATTACATGCCTCACAGGTAAGCTATCGAATGATAGAGAATATCCTAGCCAACAATATGGATAAACTACAGGACGATCAATTGATTCTGTTGTCTTCCATTCCGGATCATGAGAATATAAGAGGTCCGCAATCTTATCATTAACCCTTTAAAAATTAGACAGAATGAATCATCAAAACACATTGGATCAACTCAAACAATTAAAGCTGCATGGAATGGCCGATGCTTACCTTGCAGTATTGTCACTGCCTGTGCAGGAACAGCCTTCCATCCATCAGTTTCTTGCCCGCCTATCAGAGGCAGAGACGCAACACAGAGTAAAGATCAGAACAGAAACTTATTTAAAACAGAGTAAGCTGCGTTACAATGCCGTATTGGAACAGGTGTACTGTAACACCAGCAGAAACCTCTCTCAGGAAAAACTCATCACTATCGCGGACTGCGGCTTTATAGAACGTTCAGAGAACATTTTGATCACCGGAGCTACCGGATGTGGAAAAAGCTATCTGGCCTGCGCTATCGGCAGACAAGCCTGCTCATTTGGTTACAAAACCTTATATCTTGGGATGAACCGTTTTTTGGAACGAATAGCACAAACAAAACTTGACGGCACTTACATAAAGCTGCTTAACCAGATTGAGAAAATACAGTTGCTTATCCTGGATGATTTTGGTTTGATGCCCATGAATAAAATCGCTTGTCTGGCTTTACTTCAGATGCTCGAAGATCGGTATGGTAAAAAATCTACATTAATCTCTTCTCAGCTCCCTACTGATAAATGGCATCAGTATATTGGAGAGTCTACCGTTGCCGATGCAATTATGGACAGATTGTCAGCAAATGCAACCCGGTTTGAGTTAAAAGGAGAGTCTTTGAGAAAAAAGAAATCAGGTAAAAAGTTAATTGAAAATGTTTAATATTGTGTTATAAATCCGTCCATTTTAGTGACGCCGCTTCGAGCGGAACAGGTGGCGCTGCTTCACCGGAATACTCATCTAAATCCTTTTCCCTCATTTTACATATACTTCAATTTAAAATCTGTAGTGGCAAATCATAGGACGTTAGATGCCATTCTATGACAAACGTGACATCAGTGTTTTCCCCTCTTTTTATTGCGGTTGTTTATCTCTAATTTTATTGTAAGATATTGAATT
>JAUZOB010000040.1 GCA_030706665.1 Bacteroidota bacterium | reverse complement strand
GTATCCTTTTTTATTCACACTGGAAAAACAAAAGCTCAGGCTATATTACACGCCCTAATCTACGGGATATCAATCATTGCAATTTATACAGTGATCGGGACAATTGTAGCAGTTTCTTTCGGACCTGACGCTGCAAACTTCCTTAGTACCCATTGGCTACCCAATATCCTATTCTTCCTTGTATTTATGATTTTCGCATTCTCTTTCTTTGGAATGTTCGAAATCGTTCTTCCAGGTTGGGTCGTAAACAAAGCTGACAAACAATCTGACAAAGGTGGTTTTATTGGAGCATTCTTCATGGCACTTACATTGGTATTGGTCTCATTTTCATGCACCGGACCAATTGTAGGCTCAATATTGGTTGAATCTGCCGGAGGTCAGGTACTGAAACCAATCGTTGGAATGTTTGGATTCGCAGTTGCTTTCGCATTACCTTTTACCCTTTTCGCACTCTTCCCCTCATGGCTAAAGAATCTGCCCAAATCAGGAGGCTGGCTCAATGCTGTAAAAGTTGTATTAGGCTTCCTCGAATTGGCACTTGGTCTTAAATTTTTAAGTATTGCAGACCAGACTTATCATTGGAGAATTCTTGACCGTGAAGTATATCTGGCATTTTGGATTGTCATCTTCTTCCTGTTAGGGTTATACTTGTTAGGGAAGCTAAAATTTGCGCACGACAGCGAAACGAAACATATCAGTGTTCCCAGACTAATGCTGGCAATTATCACATTTACTTTCGTTGTATATCTGGTACCGGGAATGTTTGGAGCTCCTCTTAAAGCGATTGCCGGTTACCTTCCTCCTCAAACAACTCATGATTTTGATCTGCATCAAATTATTCGGGATGAAATCCAGATCAATGCAGATGGCATACAAAACGGAGCCGGAGGTTTAGCAGAAAAACCTAAATATGGTGAGTTTCTTCATTTGCCACATGGATTACATGGATTCTTTGATTATGAACAAGGACTTGCTTACGCTAAGCAACAAAACAAGCCGGTTTTCATTGACTTTACCGGGCACGGATGTGTAAACTGCCGTGAAATGGAAGCCAGAGTCTGGTCTGATCCACGTGTATTGAAGATGTTGAAAAACGACTTTGTTGTAATTGCTCTTTATGTCGATGATAAAACAGAGCTCCCCGAAAAAGAATGGGTAAAATCAACCTATGATGGGAAAATAAAAAAGACACTCGGGAAAAAATATGCTGATTTCCAAACCAGCCGTTTCGGGGTCAATTCACAGCCCTACTATGTTTTGCTCGATTACGACCAATCACAATTGGTTCCGGCAAAAACATACGATTTGAATCCGGATAACTTCATAGACTTTCTTAATAAAGGACTCGAAGCATTTAAGAGAAAACATTAAAATTATAACCTATTTGCATCCTTCTTGAGATCATGTCCTGACATACTCTCAAGAGGGATGTGAAAATATTTTTATTAAACACTCCATTCAGTCCGAAATCCCGAACCAGATACTCATTAACCAAAGACAGGAGAGACAAAGACTTCACTTCTGAAAAAGGAAGAATATTCAATATCGAAATTCCAGAAAAAAGACACTTAATTTTATTCGGTCGGAAGACACTACACTTAAATAAGTAAATACGCCATTCTTAAGTACCAACTCTATAACAACACAATATCAAAGCCCAATTTGATCCTCGCTTTATACAGAGTTCAGAAGTGATTCAATCATCATTTCGATATAGAGACCACGTCTAAACCACGTCTAAAGGACGAACGAAGTAAGGTGTTGCTATGTTGTTGATGTGGCGTTAATCAGGACCGGGTAATATATAGTGTTGCATTTAATCCGTCTTTTTTTACATCGAACTCACATTAAATTATAATAATCATTTTTACACCTGTTTGGTAAGTTACTAATAATCGAACTCCGAACCAATGCAATCCAGAGCAAGCTTCTTCAGTTAAGTAAGATTTTATTACAGTGAGATTGAGAATAATTTGCTTCAAAATACACTAACTTTGAGTCAATTCTGTTTATAAACATATGAATCACTGTAAACCACATGCAGTTGAATTATTGTTTTAACAGAACCATTTGCAACGATCTTTCCTGTCCATCTCCAGGAAAATATTCTTTCCCCTACCCCAAAAGAATATTTCCAATTTTATAAAAAGCTTTATTACATTTCTTTGGGCAAGCAAATTTGAATATCTGGAATAATAAGTAGGAATATGAATAAAGAGAAAACAATTTTTTGGAATGTCGACACACAGGTTGATTTTATGGAGCCAGATGGTAAATTGTACGTTCCCGGAGCAGAGACGATCAAGCCCAATTTGGAGAAACTAACCCAATTTGCCAAAAAGCATTTTATACGGGTTGTCAACACCGCTGATTATCACTATATCAATTCAGCAGAACTCTCTTCTGCTCCTAATTTTATTGACTCTTTTCCGCAACACTGCATGGCCGGTTCTCCCGGTTCCTTGTTTATACCCGAAACCAATCCGAACCAACCTGTCATCTTTAAATGGGATAAAGAGTATACGATTCTTAAAGCTTATGACGATCCGATACGTGACAGAAACCTTGTTATTTTCAAAGACGATTTCGATGTATTCAAAGGAAATTCGAATACACAAAAAATACTTATGAATTTGTTGATGCCGGAAGCTATTTATGTTTATGGTGTTACAACAAATGTCTGCGTAGATAAAGCAGTAACAGGGTTAGTTCAACGAGGCTATAAAGTGTTCGTAGTTGAAGATGCTATAAAAGAATTGCCAAACCTTCCATTACCGTTCGATAATTGGGATAAAATAGGAGTAAAAAGGATTAAAACGCAGGATGTTCTGAATCTGAATATGTTATAATCGTGCCGGCTTAATTGACATGAAATTCATATGATTTTGAAAAACCGAAGAACCCTTTCTCAAAAGAAAGGGTTCTTCGGTTTCAGCCATTACTGAATCTATACACGTTATAAACGCCTTCGTTTCATAAATGGACTACAACGGATACTCACCTTCAACATCCGTAAGCACTTCATAACCTGTAGAAGTAACAACAATGGTATGTTCGTATTGGGCAGAAAGCCTTCCATCAATGGTACGCGCAGTCCATCCGTCATGTTTATCAATCTTGCAACGGGCATGCCCTGCATTCAGCATTGGTTCAATTGTAAAAACCATCCCTTCTTTCATGCGTGGACCTGAATTTGCACGAGCCACATGATCAACCTGAGGTTCTTCATGAAATTTTACACCTATGCCATGTCCGCAAAATTCATACACCACACTGAATCCTTTTGTTCGGGCATACCGATTGATGACAAAACCGATATTTCCAAATTGATTTTGCGGCTTTACCTGCTGGATTCCCAGGTTCATACAATGTTTGGTTGTTTCGATCAATGAGCGGGCTTCTGCCGAAATCTCACCAACCCAATACATTTTACTGGTATCCCCGAAATATCCGTTTAGAATCGTGGTCACATCAATATTCAAAATATCACCTGGGCGAAGGATTGTATTTTCAGAAGGAATTCCGTGACAAATTACCTCATTCAAGGATATACAACAGGATTTAGGATAACCATTATACCCCAAAGTTGCAGGAATAGCCCCGTTATCACGAATAAATTCTTCAATCTTACGATCAAGATAAGCTGTGTTTACTCCTTCTTTCACAAATTGATTTATATAGATCAGCGATTCTCCGGCCAGCTTTGAACTTTTTCGGATCCCATCGATTTGTTCGGGAGTCATGATTGGTATACTCATTACTTTGTGTGAAATTTTCTACAAAATTGGTTAAAAGAGTACTGTTTTCAAAATCATAAAGTTTATTTTCGAATCTGGAAATATTAATTTCATATAGCATATGACTTTTAGATCAATCGACATAAAGACAATCTTCGAAGAAGATTTGTTCATCCATTCTTATCAGATCGATAAAAACTCAAGGCTTACCTTACCTGGCTTATGTGATTTATTGCAGGAGATCGCGTGGGCTCACTCAGCATCATGCCACATCGGGTTTGATGACCTTCTAAAAATGAACCTTTTTTGGGTACTCTCAAGATTAATGATAAAAGTAAAACGCTGGCCTCTTTGGCGAGAGCAATGTACATTAAAGACGTGGTCAATCGGTCCGGATGGAGCATTTGCCCGCAGAGAATTCAGTCTGCTGGACGCAAAAGGTGAAGAAATTATTACCGCAACCAGTTTATGGTTAATCATAGATGCTCAAACCCGAAGATTACAAAGGATCACTAACCTTAATTGGAATTTTCCCTATTTTGATCAAAAGGTAATGGATATTCAGCTTGAAAAACTTCCGGATTTCTCTCCTGATTTTATAAGCGAAGCTCTTCCTGTTCAGTATTCCGACCTTGACGTTAACCAACATGTCAATAACACACGTTACATTCGTCGCATCATTGACAGCTATGATTTTGATTTTTTAAATACTCATGAAGTCAAAGAATTTGAGATCAATTTCATGAAGGAGGCACGTCCGGGAGACCAAATGAAAGTAGAGCGCCAACTATCATTCCCCCTATCTTATTATGCAACCGTTAGAAGTGATACCCAAGAGTTCGTGAGAACGCGTATCCTTTGGAAAGATGAAGAATAGAACCACCCCATTCCGAAGATTCAGATGTGTCTCAAATTACCAGGTAATTCAGAATTACCTTCGCTGATGGGGATATTTTTCTATGGGTTGGTCAACAAACAGTCATATAATGAAAGAATCCCGGGAATAAGCAATATTCCCGGGATTCTTTCATTAATGTCGTAATACTTCAGCAGAAGTAACATTGCCATTTCATTATTCAAGAAGCAAACTTTTTATTCTTTCAATCTTTTCGTTCATCGGAAGGAATCCGTCAAGCCAATGAATTGTGAAACCTCTGCGTTCCATTCCCCTGAACCAGGTCATCTGACGCTTGGCAAACTGATGAATTGCAATATTTAATTTCCCGAACATCTCATCGTAGCTTAATTGCTTTTGCAGGTATAAAGTCAGGTATTTATATTCCAAACCATAATAAATCAAAGCTTCGGGAGTTATACCGGAAGCGAGTAATTGCCCGACCTCTTCAATCATCCCTGAATCCAGACGCTGTTTTAAACGTTCGGTAATTCGTTTCCGACGCGTATCACGATCAAAGTTAATCCCAATAATTAATCCCGACACATTCGTTGCAGTTGTCTCTTCTGTCGGATGATTCACGTAGTACTCTTCGATCTCAATAGCCCTGATTGCCCGTTTGGTATTCACGATATCAGTGACATTATGCAGTTTCGATTTATAGGAAAGGAGCAATCGGGTCAACTCCTCCAGCGATTTTCCGCTAAGCTCTTCCCGAAGCTTTTCATCGGGAGGAACCTGAATCAGACGATAACCTCTCAATACCGATTCGAGATACATTCCGCTTCCTCCACACATAATCGGAAATTTGTCTCTACAGCGGATATCTTCGAAAGCTTTAAAAAAGTCAGATTGATACTCAAAGACATTATATTGATATCCGGCATCTACAATATCAATCAGATGATATGGGATTTTTTTCCCGCCAACAGTGTAATCTTCAAGGTCCTTTCCTGTACCCAGATCCATGCCCCGGTATACCTGCCGCGAATCGGCAGAGATAATTTCCCCATCAATTTCAGCAGCCAGGCTTGTTGCGACAGAAGTCTTCCCGGTAGCAGTAGGACCCAAAATTGCAACCAGATTATACGGGCTATTTGTTATTGTCGTCATATTAAATATTGAATGAAGGCTCTAAAGTATAAAGGCTTCTCTTAAATTCATTATTTTTGTAAAAAATCTGCTCAGACAAAATTGCAAAAAAAGATGACTCATAAAGCTCAGGACATACGAATCAAAAATAAAAGAGCGACGTTTGAATACGAACTTCTTGAAAGAGTTGTAGCAGGCATTCAGCTTCTTGGAACGGAAATAAAATCCATCCGAATGGGAAAAGCCGGACTCACTGAAGCCTATTGCCATATCTACAATCATGAGGTATTCATTAAAAATATGAATATCACAGAATATATTTACGGAACCTGCAACAATCACGACGCCCGACGAGAACGCAAACTATTGCTGACTTCGAGGGAGATCTTCAAACTTGAACGCAAAGTTAAAGAAACAGGACTGACTATTGTTCCTGTCTGCCTGTTTATTAATGAACGCGGTCTTGCCAAACTTGAGATTTCACTGGCCCGTGGTAAAAAGACCTATGATAAAAGAGAAGACCTCAAGAAAAAAGATGCCCGTCGCGAGATTGACCGTTCAATGAAACATTAATGCATTGTCTGCAGAAACACCTTAAACTGATTCAAATTTATCCTGATCAATAAGCGGTTCTCCTTTGTACCGCATCAACAATTGAGCTGTTGCTAAAACATCTTTTTCACAATACCGGGCAATCCGATCCAAATCGTTTTCCTTCCAGAAAACCGAAGCGACCTGACTCCCGTCAATATCATCTTTTGGGGTAGGAATATTAAAGACAGCACAAAGCAGCTCAAGAGATGTATATGTTTTATAATCTCCGAACTTCCAAAGGTTCATTGTGTCCAAAAGAAAATCTTTTACATCCCAGGGCTTCATTCCGCCAATGTCAAGTATTTTGGGAATTTTCAATCCGTTAATTAAGGAACGCCGGGCGATGTATGGGTAATCAAATTCAAGACCGTTATGAGCACATAATCGTTTCCGTCCGGTTGAAGTTATCCGGTCAAGCATATCATTGAATTCAATGAGTAATGATTTTTCATCTTCGCTATAGAAAGATTTTACCCTAAAAAGCCGTTCCCCCATTTTCTGCACGATAAAACCTGCAGAAATACAAACAATACGACCAAACTCAGCATAAATGCCGGCGCGATCATAAACCTCACCGGCCTCCTGATCTTCATTTCTAAAATGAGAGGATCTCTTCTCCCAAAGGATTTGAAACTTTTCGGGCACCTTTTCGAAAGAAGAATACTGAGGGGCAGTTTCAATATCGATGAACAAAACATCTTCCGGATTCAGATTATCAAGCATTGCAGAATTAGTTTAATACCTGTAACTTTTAAAATAAGATGAATATAGCTGTAAATTTAAAGTTTTCATTCTGAATAAACAGTAGTCTGGCATAAAATAGAAGATATGAAAATCTAAAATTGTACCTTCGCAGCACGAAATAAATTCTTGAAGTATTAACCGATACGATTATGATTAAGCACATTGTCCTATTCAAATTAAAAGAGTTTGAATCTCTACATGAAAAAGCCGAAGTCCTAAAGGAAATTAAGAACGGACTTGAAGCACTGATTCAGAAAGTTGAAGTTCTGCGATTTATTGAAGTAGGGCTCAATTTTGAACTTGACTCAGCAAATTATGACATCTGCCTGACGACTCACTTCGACACGGTAGATGATATGAATGCCTATCAGGTGCATCCTGATCATCAGGAAGTTTCAAAATATATAAAAAGCGTTCTTGTACAAAGAGCGTGCGTTGATTACACATTCTAATTCCTTAATCTGCTCAAACCATGGAAGAAATTAGAGAAGGACTCTATCCACTAAAATTTAGCCCGATACTTAAAGATAAGATCTGGGGAGGCTCTAAATTAAAAACTTGTTTCAATAAAGAATTTGCACCACTGCCCAATGCCGGCGAGAGCTGGGAATTATCAGGAGTGGAAGGAAATATATCTGAAATCACCAATGGATATCTTGCCGGTAATGATCTTCAGGATCTAATTGAGGTATTTATGGGAGAACTCGTTGGTGATAAAGTATATGAACGTTTCGGAGAAGAATTCCCATTGCTGATCAAATTTATCGATGCCAATGACGATCTTTCGATTCAGGTACATCCCGGTGACGAACTTTCCAAAGAACGCCACAATGCTTTTGGGAAGACAGAAATGTGGTATGTATTACAAGCCGACCCCGGAGCTAAACTGATTTCCGGATTCAGCAAGCAAATCGACAAAGAAGTCTATCTGAAACACTTAGAGGAAAACACACTTGAAGAGATACTCAATTCAGAAGAGGTGAAAGCAGGAGATGTTTTCTTTATTCCTGCCGGAAGAGTACATGCAATCGGGAAAGGTTTGTTAATTGCTGAAATTCAGCAAACATCGGATGTGACTTATCGTATCTACGACTACAATCGTCGTGACGATAAAGGTGAAACCCGCGAACTTCATACCGAACTTGCTCTTGATGCAATCGACTTTACTTATCACGATAATTATCGCACAAAATATACTGCTGCCCCTAACGAATCTTCAGAGTTAGTTACTTGTCAGTATTTTACAACGAACCTTTTAACTCTTGGCAAATCAATTGAGAAAGATTACAATGATCTCGATTCTTTCATCATTTACATTTGTCTTGAAGGAGAATACATCCTTGGCTATAACTCAGGACAAACATTGAAGGTTCAAAAAGGTGAGACCATCTTAGTACCGGCCTGTCTTGAAAATTTCACGCTTAGCCCGGTCACGGAAGAAGTCAAATTACTCGAAGTATACATCCAATAAATAAATCTTAAGGCAGTTTGCATAAACTGCCTTATTTCTCATCAAAAAAATCAAAATATGGAGATAAAATCAGCCCGGTTTGTAATAAGTAGCACTGATATTAGCAAGTGTCCGAAACCCAACATCCCGGAATTTGCCTTTATCGGCCGGTCTAATGTAGGCAAATCCTCGCTGATAAATATGCTATGCAATAAGAAAGGCCTTGCCAAGACTTCATCTCAACCCGGAAAGACACAGTGCATCAATCATTTCATCATCGACGACAACTGGTATCTGGTTGATTTACCCGGCTATGGTTTTGCAAAGGTGTCAAAAACACAACGTGAAAAATGGCAAAAGTTCATCGACAAATATCTTCTTTACCGCGAAAACCTAATCTGCGTATTTGTATTAATTGACTCACGAATTGAGCCTCAGATGCCCGACTTGGAGTTTATGCTTTGGTTAGGAAATCAGGGAATTCCATTCTCGATGATTTTTACGAAAACAGACAAAATCGGGACAACCCAGATAGAAAAGAACATAGCAGTTTATAAAAAAACAATGCTTAATTACTGGGAAGAGTTACCGCCAATGTTTATCAGTTCCGCTGTTTCCAAGCGAGGGAAAGAGGAAATTCTTAATTATATCGAACAATATAATCATCTTCCTTAAAAAGAAGAGGAAAATATAATTTTACATTTATTTATTGATATTCAATAGTTTTACAAAACAAGAACCTTGAATAATAAAGTAAAAGGCGTAACTTGTATTAGGAATATTAATCCATTTCCTAAAGAATTTTATACCTTTGCGACACTAAAAAATGACATTTTATAAAAGCAGAAGATAATGTCTAATAAAGCCCCCTTAAAGATCTTTTCGTGCGAAAGCTCCCAGTACCTAGCTAAAGAAATATGCAAAAGTCTGGGAATTGAACAGGGAAAATCATCTTGCACCAGATTCAGTGATGGTGAATTTGAACCTTGTTACGAAGAGACTGTTCGTGGATCACACGTGTTTATCGTACAGTCAACTCCTCCTCCAACAGACAATCTCATGGAACTTCTCCTGATGATTGATGCAGCCAAGAGAGCTTCAGCTTACAAGATTGTAGCTGTAATCCCATATTTTGGTTTTGCACGTCAAGACAGGAAAGATAAACCCAGAGTTTCTATCGGAGCAAAACTGGTAGCCGACATGCTTACTGCAGCCGGCGTTGACCGAGTAATCACAATGGATTTGCATGCAGACCAAATTCAGGGATTCTTTAATGTTCCTGTCGATCATCTGTATGCCTCTGCAATCTATATTCCATTTATCCGGAATATGGGATTGGATGATCTGGTAATCGCATCTCCTGATGTAGGTGGAACCAAACGTGCCAATACATATGCCAAATTACTTGAAACAGAAATGGTCATTTGTCACAAAGCACGCAGCAAAGCTAATGTTGTTGGAAGTATGACACTAATCGGTGATGTTAAGGATAAGAATGTCATTATCATCGATGACATGATCGATACCGCCGGAACCATAACAAAAGCAGCTGACTTGATGATGGAAAAAGGAGCCCGCAGTGTACGCGCCTTTGCAAGCCACGGAGTATTATCCGGCCCTGCATACGAACGTATCGAAAAATCAGCTCTTACGGAATTGTACTTTACCAACTCGATCCCATTACAGCATGAGTCATCTAAAATCAAGATTTTATCAATCGCCGATTTAGTTGCTGATGTAATTGAAAGAGTTTATAGTTGTCGTTCAATCAGTCCGTTTTATTTCTAGAAATTATTATATTTGCGCACCTCTTTCAAAAGGTATAAACTAACAGCTCGTTAGTGTATGCTGTTTGCCCGAAACAGGAAAGGGAGGACTGAGTATCACTAATTAAAAAAAAGAAAAAATGAATGTAATTGAGGTTAACGGTTCATTAAGAACTGTTCTAGGAAAGAAAGAAGCCAAGAGCTTAAGAAAAGAAGAAAAAGTTCCCTGCGTTATTTATGGAGGAGAAGCTCCGGTTCATATTAGCGTTGCACAAGCTGAACTTCGCAAATTGATTTTCACTCCAAACATCTATATCGTCAACCTTAAAATCGATGGTAAAGAATACAAATCAATTATGCAGGACGTTCAATTCGATCCGGTTTCTGATGCAGTTACCCACATCGACTTCCTTCAGATTAGCGAAGACAAAGCTGTTAAAATCGAAGTGCCTGTTAAAGTAAAAGGTTTCTCTAAAGGGGTTAAAGCCGGAGGTAAACTGAAACAAGATCTGCGTAAACTTCGCATCAAAGCTCTTCCTGCATTTCTTCCTGATTTTGTAGAAATCAACGTTGAAAACCTTGAAATCGGACAGGCAATCAAAGTTGGAGAGTTAATACGTGAAAACATCGAATTTCTCAACAACAAATCAACTCCTGTTGTTTCTGTTGTAATCACAAGAGCTGCTAAAGCTGCATTGGTTGCTGCTGCTGCCGCTGAAGCAAAAACCACTAAAAAGAAATAACAATAACTAATTTGTTATCGTGAAATATCTGATCGTTGGATTAGGAAACATCGGGGAAGAATACAGAAATACCCGACACAACATCGGATTCAACATATTGGACGCCCTCGCTAAGGCGTCCAATATTGTTTTTACGGATCAGCGATATGGATTTGTCTCTGAATACAAGTACAAATCGCGGACACTGATCCTGTTGAAACCGTCTACATATATGAATCTCAGTGGCCGTGCCGTAAATTATTGGATGCAAAAAGAGAAAATCCCGATTGAGAATGTTCTGATTCTGGTGGATGACCTTGCACTTCCTTTCGGAGCACTGCGTCTTCGGGCAAAAGGAAGCGATGGTGGTCACAACGGACTTAAGAATATTACATCAGTAACTGGTTCTCAGGAATATGCCCGATTAAGATTCGGTATCGGCGATAATTTTCACAAAGGACATCAAATCAACTATGTACTGGGAAAATGGTCAGCTGACGAACTAAAAGAATTAGAATTCAAGTTCGATGAATGTACCCAAATAATCCATTCCTTTGTAACAATAGGAATTGAACGAACCATGAATGAGTTCAATAAACGGAAATAACGGAAGCGATGGAAGGTGGGATTAGAATTGACAAATGGCTTTGGGCAGTCAGATTATATAAAACCCGCAGTATAGCCAGTGAGGCATGTAGTAAAGGACATGTTACCATTGACGGAATGCCTGTGAAACCATCCAGACTGGTTAAAATAAACGAAGTATTTCAGGTTCGCCGTCCTCCAATTAAACGATCCTATCGCATCCTGCAACTGGCCTCCAACCGAATGGCCGCCAGTCTGGTCCCAAATTTCATGGAAGACATTACTCCTGCAGAAGAGCTTAAGATCATTGAAATGCAAAAGAAAGTGGTATGGTTCGAACGTGATCGCGGAGCAGGAAGGCCGACAAAGAAAGAAAGGCGCGACATTGACAGTTTGAGAGATGACTTTTGGGAATAACTAATAACTCCACATTATATTCCCAAATTCAAACTTATTGTTAGCATACGCTAATTTTAACGATTTTTCTGAAAATCTTTTTCAATCCCCTCGGTTAACCAATTTGCAACAGCTTGTCGGTTTTCAGGTCGCATTAACCTTATCCGGTCATGTTCGTTATTAATGTTCCCAACTTCAATAAAGACTCCTGGGGGATTTGAAAATTTAATTACATACAGATTTCTTTCCGATACGGTTCCATTATAACCCCGACCTGGTTGATATTGATCATATTTCTTTATGAAAGTTTCCTGAAAAGTATTAGCAAGCTGTTGTCCGGCTTTACTCTTTGAATCATAGTAAAAGAAGGCATCGACATTATCGTTTTCATATCTTGAATCAACATGAATTGCGATCAATCTTTGATAAGGAACATCTTTATGTCGTGCATAGAGTCGATTAATCGCATTCACACGCTGCTTAAGACGGGTAGATTGTGAAAGCGGGATTGGATCATTGGGATAACAAAACTCATCGTTATCAGGCTTTAAAACCTCTTCATCCCGAACGCCGTCATCTGGGTCCCGAACAATCAAATAGACTCTTGCCCCATGTTCTCTCAAGTTCTGATAAAGTCGAATTACTATATCATAAGCATATTCATCTTCACAAAGCATATTGCCGTTATTAAAACAAACAGCACCAGGATCGGGACCGCCATGGCCACTCTTCAAATAAAAGATTGCTCCTCTTAGAGAATGATCCTTTACTTTTACATCCTCGCCATTAATACGACGGACTCCGTCATGATCCCGTTCCATCTCTAATGCACGTTCTTCACGAACATCTGAAGAGAGATCATTCGCTTTTTTATGTTTTCCCTTCTTCCCTTTTTCCCGGGGAGTATCATCATCCGAAACGGAAGCGGCATCATCAGCTACACTGGAATCTTCATTATCTGCTTTTGAAACTACAGACTTTTTATGTTTTCTATTTAAAGTTGTTTTCTCGTCCGACACATTTTTACTTTTCTGATTCATTGAGGCCGGAGCTCCTTCGTCAGTATCTTTCTTTTTTCTTAACCCCGAAGACTTATCTTTAATTGATGATCTGCCAGCAACTTTCTCTTGTTTGTCACTATTCCTCTCCACTCTATCCTTTTCAACTAGTAAGTCTTCCTTTGTATTCTTCTCATTTTTCTTAAGCGCAGGTAAAGAATATTCGGTTCCGACGATAAGATGATCGTCATTCCCCAGCTTCTTTTTATTTATCTCACGAAATTCTGATATATATTGTCCGGGAGGTAGTCCGGCTCTTTTAAGTAATGTATAAATTCCCTCACCTTGCTTCGCGACAATAGTTTTATTTTTTCCACGAGCGACAGTTTGAAAGCCAAACAGTAGTCCGGTTAAAATGAGGAGTAATTGTATTTTTAGGCTGTAGGAAATCCTTACATTTTTTGTAGATACACACATGAGCAAAATATCATTTTGATACCCTCCTGCATCATTGACCTGAGGATACCTTACAAAAATATAGGATATAAATAGAAAAACAAGACTATCAGGTAAAAGTATAACTTTCATTTATCGTTATTACGCCTTCTTTATTTCCTCTTTCAGAAACAATAAACAGAATAAAATAGATACGTTATACCAGGAAAGCGAATTCTGTCACCTCAAAATTCATTGTTTTTCTTTAAAGCTGGTGCTTTCAGCTTGGAGAATAATTTAGGTAACCAGGATTTATTAAAAAAAGAAAAGAAATCATGCAAAATAGGAAGAACAACTGAAAAGAATCGAGAAACTCACAATAAAATAAAAAAACCGCATTAAATCTGATTGTGCAAAAACCCGGTAAACAGGATTTGAGAGCCAGACTGTTCAGACTTCCAATGAGTACCGAAGTACTACCCCGAAGGGATAAGGCCTGTCTTTGCAGCTTATGAGCTTACTCTTTAATTTGTTAGTGTTGAGTTTGCCAATTGCTGAATTAATGCGGATATCTTGTGCTTCTATGCTTCCAAAGAACGATCTTTATTACATTCCAAAGTTAATCCTGATTCCTCGATTTTGCAAGAACTTCTTGAAAAAAACCATGAGGAATACAGGGCCGAGCTCAGTAATAGTAAGGATTTGAAAAAAATCAAACCGGATAGTAAAAAATTTTAAAGCGCAACTTTTTTAAAATGAACAAACAAGAGAAGCTATACCCAAAACGTCAAATATTTTTCGTTAGAAATTTTTGTTAAAGTAAATCTAACTTCTATCTTTGCACGCACATTCATCAACGGAGAGATGGGTGAGTGGCTGAAACCAGCAGTTTGCTAAACTGCCGTACGGGTAACCGTACCGGGGGTTCGAATCCCCCTCTCTCCGCAGAGTTATAAATATTCTGAAAAAATTGAGTCTCGGGGTGTAGCGCAGTCCGGTTAGCGCACCTGCTTTGGGAGCAGGGGGTCACAGGTTCGAATCCTGTTACCCCGACAGAAAAAGGTTAGAACAAAGACTAGCCTTTTTCGTTTATAAAAAATCAATTTAGGAAGAATGGAATACGGGGTGTAGCGCAGTCCGGTTAGCGCACCTGCTTTGGGAGCAGGGGGTCACAGGTTCGAATCCTGTTACCCCGACAAAATGAAAAAAGGGTTAGATGTAAATCTAACCCTTTTTGTTTTTCGGACAAACTGCTGTTACGTGGGAAAGTGGAATCACCGTAAAAAGTTGAGGATTTTCTCTATCAAGCAATTTTATTTCAAAATAATCCAACATCCCTTCGGGAAGCAATGAGGAGTAACCATTCTTTATATTCACTGGACTTCTATTTTTCCACCGCTAATTTAACAAATTATTATTCTCCCCTCAGATTTTTACGTTGACCCTAAAAATCTGAGGATTTCTAATATCAGGCAAAGATTTTTGAAAGTCTGAAGAGAAAGAAGCTTGTATTTTCCACACCTCTGAATTGACTTCTAAAAGCTTTGATCCTGGCATTAATTAGATAAAGCAGGATTCTTGAGGGGATATGCTTCTTCATCCATAAATATTAGACAGTTTAAACAAGAAAAAGGAGATATCCTTTACTCCTCTAGAGGTGGCTCTAAATGCTTTTATTTTTGAATTGAAAGACTCTGCAGAAGCGTTTGTACTTCTGTTGTCAAAGCAATTAAGTATTGTTTGATAATGAGCTTGGATTGACCCAGCTATGGTCTGAAAAGATCCAAATGAACTTTGCCCCACTTCTTCATACCATCGGGCAAGTCTGGGATCAAGCAGTATTCTTGAGAGATTGCCGAAATACTTAGTTCTCAGATTAATTAATTGAGAAGTAAACGGCTACAGAAACAGGATGCAGACAGAACTTTCAACAGGCAGATTTAAAAATTACTAATTTTGCATGCAAAGGATCATAGAGCAGAAAGCAACACTAAAATCACAATCTAAAAACTTTCGCTTCTCCTTGAAAAGCGATTCAGCACAAACGAACAGATGTTGCAAACAGCGCACATCAGCTTATTTCCCGGATCGCAGTAATTAATCAATCATTTGTATGGAAACAAATACAACAATCGGGAAAGTCGAAATTAGAAATCTGCAAATTGAAGACTACAAACAGTTAAACCAAACTTTTGAAAGTATATACAGAAACCTGAATGATGAATTCTGGACTAAGTCGCAAATAAAGAAATTAATAAACATATTCCCTGAAGGGCAGCTGGCAGCCGTTGTTGACGGTAAAATAGTCGGTTGTGCCTTATCAATCATTGTCGATTACGACAAGCTTACCGATGATCATACGTATAATCAGGTTATCGGAGACGGAACATTCAACACTCATGATCCAAACGGAAATGTATTGTACGGAAT
>JAUZOB010000004.1 GCA_030706665.1 Bacteroidota bacterium | reverse complement strand
ACTATATCTCATAAGGCAGGCTTGAATGGATCACCGGTAGATAAGACAGTTACTTATAATACAATCAGTACAACATTATCTGGAAAGGCAGCATGTTGGATTACTCAGAACCTGGGATCTGATCAGCAGGCTACTGCCGTAAATGATGCAACAGAAGCTTCATCTGGATGGTACTGGCAGTTCAACCGCAGCCAGGGATATAAACATGACGGAACAGCTCTTACTCCTGCAATTCCGGCATGGACTTCCTGGACAAGTTCTATTAATGAAAACAGTGATTGGGTAGCAGCCAATGACCCATGTACCCTTGAATTAGGTACCAGCTGGCGTATTCCTACAAATACAGAATGGAATGCTGCAGATAATCCTCCACAAAACTGGTTAACGTCAACAGATGCTTTCAATTCTGTAATAAAACTTCATCAGGCAGGATATCTGGATTATAGCAATGGTGCTTTGACCTCGAGAGGGACAACCGGTAATTACTGGAGTAGCAGCCAATACAATTCAACCAGCGGTAATTTGATGAGTATTGCCAGCGGAAGCAGTAATCCAACTTATGCCAATAAATCATATGCATATCCGCTTCGATGTCTGAGAGACCAGTTGGTAATTGCACTTCCTGGAGTAGGTGATGTATCTGTTCCTACAGCAACAATAACGAATACGACTGCAGTGGGTACAGCTACTGTGACTCCGGATGGAGGAGCTGCGGTAACAGCAAGGGGATTGTGCTGGAATAACACAGGTAACCCAACAATTTCGGATCATTTGATTCCTGATGCAAGTGGCGGAATAGGAACTTTTAGTGGAACCTTGAATGGCTTGACCGAAGGTCCAACCTATTATGTTCGTGCTTACGCAACAAACAGTGTAGGAACAGCATACAGCAAGAATGTGGCCAGCTTTAAGATCTGTCCGACCTTTACCGTAAATCATACGATAGCATCCGGAGCACCTGTTGATAAGGCAATTACTTACGGATCAATCAGTACAAACATAACAGGTTCATCGAAGTGTTGGATTACGAAAAACCTGGGGGCAGATTTGCAAGCTGCATCAGTAGGAGATAATATAGATGACTCAGCCGGATGGTACTGGCAGTTTGATAATGCTCAAGGTTATCAGTATAGCGGGACAACACGCACTCCTGTCTTGTGGAATACGAATGTGAATGAAAACAATGATTGGTTATTAGCCAATGATCCTTGTATGTTACAGTTGGGAGCAGGATGGCGCTTACCAACATATACAGAATGGAATGCAGCAGATGCTGCACCACAATTCTGGCAGACTGCAATTGATGCTTTTGCATCTGTCTTGAAACTGCATGAAGCAGGATATCTGAATACATCTGGAGTATTGAATAGTAGAGGCAGTGCAGGATATTACTGGAGTAGTACTCAAAGCAACAGTACAACAGGAAACTATCTGTCGTTAACTTCGGGTACCAGTGTAATGTCAACAGTCAGTAAGACTGCAGCCTTACCTGTACGATGCTTGAGAGACAATACAGCTACTCCATCAGTTCCGATTCTTAATCAGGCAGTCGTATTGGATGCAACGAAGACCAGTACAACCATTGATGCAAAGGTCTTTATCATGTTTGATGGCGGAGCTTCAATATCCAAACGGGGATTATGCTGGAATACTACCGGTAATCCAACGATATCTGACGGCAAAATAGAAGACGGCGCAACAAGTACCGGTAACTATACAAATACGATGAGTGGTTTGGTAAGTAATACGACTTATTATGTGCGAGCCTATGCAACCAATGGAGCTGGAACGGGATATGGTGTACAGACAGCATTCCGTTTGTGTCCTGACTTCACGGTAATTCATTCGGAGGGAGTCAATGGTGCTCCGGTTTCGAAGACTGTTACTTACAAACAGGTTAGTTCATTGATGTCCGGTACGCCACGTTGTTGGATAGCACAGAACCTTGGGGCCGATCAGCAGGCTACAGCCGTAACTGATGCAACAGAAGCTTCAGCCGGATGGTACTGGCAGTTCAACCGTACCCAGGGATACAAACATGATGGAACGATCTTAACTCCAACCAAGACTTGGATCCCATGGACTACTTATATCTATGAAAATAATGATTGGGCGGCAGCGAACGATCCATGTAGTTTGTTGTTAGGATCAGGCTGGCGTATGCCAACGGTTACAGAATGGACTAATGTTGACGGATCTCCCCGAAACTGGGCTACGGCATCGGATGCATATAATTCTGAACTGAAACTGCATGAAGCCGGTTATCTGAATTACAGCAATGGAACATTGTATTCGAGAGGGTCTGTTGGAAATTATTGGAGTAGTACCACTTATAACGGAACTACTTATAATCCAAACTATGGGAACGGTTATTTGAGTAGCCAGAACCTCTCGATAACTTCAGGCAGCAGTAGTATAATTAATACAGATAAAGCATGTGCTCTGCCTGTACGCTGTTTGAAAGATGAGAGCCTGTTCGTATTGCAGAAAGCATCGATCAGTGATGCTTCGATCCCGACGGCAGCCATAACCGGATCAACAGCAACAGCTACAGCAACAGTTTCATTGGATGGCGGAGCTAACGTAAATGAAAGAGGTATCTGTTGGAACACGACAGGAATTGCTCCAACTACAACTGATAATGTAATAACTTCAAGCTCTGGAACAGGAACCTATACAGCTACAATGACCGGTTTGACAGAAGGGCCTACCTATTATGTCCGGGCTTATGCAATTAACAGTAGAGGAATAACGTATAGTACAAATATTACAAGCTTTAAAATTTGTTCAACATTAACTGTAACACATACTGCCGGAGTCAACGGTTCGCCTGCTACAAAAACTGTTAATTATAAAACAATCAGTGCAACGGTATCAGGGAAAGCAGTATGTTGGATCACTCAGAACCTGGGATCAGATCAGCAGGCTACTGCTGTAAATGATGCAACAGAAGCATCTGCTGGATGGTACTGGCAGTTTAACCATAGTCAGGGATATAAACATGATGGAACAGTTTTGACTCCTTCAACCGGATGGATAGCAAGTATTAGTGAAACCACAGACTGGCTTATATCTAATGACCCTTGTGCTTTACAGCTCGGAGTCGGCTGGCGTATTCCGACGAATACCGAGTGGACGGCAACCGACAATCCCCCTCAAAACTGGTTAACATCTGCAGATGCCTTCAATTCAGTGCTGAAAATACATCAGGCAGGATACCTGCTCAATACAAATGGAGCTTTGAATAGTCGTGGAACTATTGGAAATTATTGGAGTAGTACGCAGGTAAATTCAACTGCTGCATATAATATGAATATAACAGGTAGTGCAAGTGCTCCAACAAATAGCAATAAATCATTCGGGTATTCATTGCGTTGTATAAAAGATTGATCGTTTCATTTATATGTGTGAAATTTTTTAAAAGAACTTGTGTTGATTATTTTTATCCCCTCATTGATAACTGAATTAAGAATTGATTTTTCATTTATTAATGAGGATATAAAAAATAAAAGGGAAGAAATGACAAGCGCTACTATGGGAAATAGAATGAAATTTTACCTCATCGTTTTATTTTGTATGTTCTTATTGAATACCGGATTAAGAGCTCAAGGAATAAACATTAAAATTCATTTACGGGGAGTTTATAACAGCAAGATCAGCTTGTTGCCTATGACCGGAACTAATGCATTAAAGCCTTTGGTCGAAAAGGAAGGAATTAAGAATGAAGAAGTAGCTGTCATTTCAATTCCTGAAGATCGATTGCCCGGAGAGTTTGTATTACGCTTCGACTATAAACAAAAGGAGTCAAGTAATCCATATCCTTCTGAGAAAAGAATAGTCGCATATAATCAAGATTTGGAATTATGGGTGAGTCCTCCTTATGCAAATAATCAGGATAGTACTTATTTTCAGAAAGATGAAAGAGAAAATGCTCTTATTGCAAAGTTCTTTAAAGAAAGTTCTAAACGGAAAGAGCAACTTGGATTGCTTCAAAATTTTCTAATGAATTATGATGAGCCTCATTCTGATTTTTATAAAAGAGGGATTCATGAATATGAAAAGAGAAGGGTTGAATATAATCAATGGCTTGAGATGCAAATTAATCAGAATAAAGGGACTTTTGTTAGTAGCTCTTTTCGGTTTCAGTATGTTCCCAAGGTTGATTGGAAAGGTAGTGAAACAGATCGGAAATGGAGTTTAGTAGCACATTATTTTGATGGAATGGATTTTAAAGATCCGTTGTTAATAAAAACTACAGGAATAAAAGACTGGTTGAATCAATATGTGAATATTTATGGAACGTTCTCGACTACTGTGGCATTAAGAGATTCATTATTTACATTGGCAGGACAAAGAGCGATAACACATGCTTGTTTAGGTCATCCGCTGGTATATGGTTGGGTAGTTGATTATTTTTATAATGGTTATGAGAGTTTTAATATAGCTGCCGGCATGAAAATGTTGAAACCTTATCTTGATGATCCGAATTGTCTTACCTCAAAAAGACAGGCGATAGAAAAAAGACTTCAGGGAATGGAAACATTGACTGTTGGAACGTTGGCTCCAGATTTTATCTCTCAGGATGATAAGGGAAATACGATTCGTTTTCACGACTATAAAGAAAATTGCCGATATAAGTTAGTGTTTTTCTGGTCTGCTGATTGCAATCATTGTAAAGAATTGGTTGGAAAACTCTATCCTTTGTGCGAACAATGGAAGAATAAGAATCTGATGGATGTGTTTGCAATCAGTGTTGATGAAACCAAAACGGAGATTCCTATCTGGGAAAAAACAAAAGGTCTGTATCCTCTTTGGAAACATATAAGGGCTAAAGGTGGAATCAATAGTAAAGAAGCAAGTGCTTATTTTATTTTGTCTACTCCGGTAATGATATTGGTCGATTCTCAAACAAATAAGATTATAGCACTGCCTGAAAACATTGAACAGTTGTCAAAAGCGATTGGGGAGTAGTATACTACTCCCTCAAGGAAAGAGAATAATGGTGATTTGTTTAATTGCTTTCATTTCTTTTAGTCTGTGAAAGAGTTGCAAAAATAGAAGTTTATCCTGCAGGATAAGAAAAGAGCCTCCTATTCCTGTAGCAATGTTAACATGAGGTTTGCTTTCGATGGAGTCAATTGTCAAATTGTCAAAAAAAGATGTGTGGTGTTGAGTAATACCCTCTTTTCGTATAGTCGTCAGCAATATCTGAATAGCAATTTTGTAATATCTCTATCATGAGAAAGGATTATTCTTTTGCGTTTGAATTCTTGACTACTCTTTTTGCGGCATTAGCTTCAGCCCTGTTTTAATTTCTTGAATGGACATGTTGGAATATGAAACAGTTGGTTGCTCCGGTAATTCAAATTGATTGTTTCCTATCCTTACTTTTTTGCATGCTTTAATCTGAAATTCGGGACGTTTATCTCCCTGTGGTTTCATGAAATCACTGTGAATTACTTTATTCCCTTTAAAAATTAGACCTTCGGTGCTTTTGACTGTAAGGATCGGATAATCATAAACTTTAAATGTATTGTTTTCAATCCGGATGTTTTTATGAACGCAATAGCCTTTAATCAACTCATGGTTCTCAGGAAGTATTGCGATTACATAATTTCCGGGCGCTGAGTTGTATCCGCATTCTTCAAATGTGTTATTGTGAATAGTTACATCGTTAACTTCTCCTGACTCGTACCAACTTGATGCATCGTTTGCAATAAGGATAGCATGCATCCCTGTTCGGTAAAAGGTATTGTTTTCGATCAATACAGGTTTACGTGTCGTTACCAGAATACCTCTGGTATTGGTTCCTTCAATCCGGCAATTTCTGATGGTTAAGCTGGGTGTCCAGGTAAGATTTTCAATGCAATCACCGACGACCAGATCTTTGGGCAAAGGTTTGTCAAATTCAAGAAGCATCTCTTTTGAATTAATAAGTTTGGCGGAGGAAAGTATTCCTGTATTGAATATCTGAAGTTTGGCAGAATGGACCAATGCAACCGTATCTCCTTTGAAAAAGGCTTCAAAACCATATGATTGCGGATGCATGAATCTTACTTTAAGGGAAGTGGTAGTTGGAATTTCGATTACTTGTAAATGAGTGCCATGAACGTTGATCGGATCATCATGCGCTCCTTTCATGCGGCAATTCTCAATTAGGATTTGACCTTTGCATCCGGAAAAATGGATACAGTCAGCAAATGATGAGATCACTCTTCCACTTTCAGGACGAGGCATTACAAATACGCTGTCGTAATGTAGATTTTCTGAAAATTGATTTACAATTCCCAATCCGTGCATGTAATGCATGGATACATTTTTTAAACTGATGTTCCTGGAATGATTAATGAACGCTCCTACCTGATCGCGAAGTGGATCGCGGACAGTAAGTGTCTGGCCCGGAATAAAGTTGTATTTTTTAAAATCGCCTTTAAACCGAACACGGTTGGAGGCTATTGTTATTGCTTCGCTTTTTAGGAAGGGATTCCATGAACTATAATTCGACGTGCCCAGTGCGGGATTGAATATTATAGCATGGAACGAATTCATGCCCCAGCCTTCACCATACCAATAAAATTTATTGTCGATGATGGTGTATCGGGAATCTTGGTTGATCTCAGCTTCAATCAAAGTGTCAGTTACCTGTTTAAATGTCATTTCTGACATGGAGGGGCGCTCAAAATCAATGTGTATATTCTGTAGTTTAATATTTTCGCAATGGTCTAAAACCCATGTGATCATTTTCCCATGAAATACAAACAGCGAGCCGTTTCCATCAATAGTTAGGTTTTTCTTGTTTTCAAAAAGTAGTCCCACTTTCTTTAATTTTGAGGGACATTCTTCTTCGGAGGAAGTGTTTGAAATGAAATAATTTTTTATCTCCGCGTTTTCGCTCCAGAAGTCATACCGTCCTTTTGGAAATGACAGTAGGGTCTCTTCATCGTTTTTACATTCTTCAATGGCTTTTTTGACTGCCGATGTCGCATCTGTAAAGCTGTTGGGAGTTATCCCGAATTTAGTGACATCGATTTTGTTTATTCCTTTTGCTGTAAAGCATAAAAAAAGGGAGAGGATGACAATAGAGTATTTCATTTGAATATGGTTTGGTGGTTAGTAGATGATGATTCGTTTATGTTTTGAAGCGAATATAGTGGATTTGAATGTGATCTTAAAAATGCCAGCCGATTTTTAATGAGGCTTCAGGAGTAAAGCCTGAAGGTTTAAAGTCTCCTGATGGGAAGTTTACTGTTCGATTTCCCCCGATAATGAGATGTCCGGCAGCCCAGGGATTGAGATAGAAGTTTTTATAGAAATTCAATACATATCCTCCGCCAATTGTGAAAACTGTATTGTCGTAATTCCGTTTCAATAAGTCTTCTTTCTTTATAATACTTGCATCCCAATATTCAAAACCTGTTCCGATCCAGAATCCTTTAAAATCATTTTTGAAGAAATAGTCTGCAAGAAATGCATAAGCCATAAGCTTGTTTTCTTTGTAACCTTCTTTGATAACAAATGATGGTACATTTACAAAAGATACGACTGGTCTGACTCTGAAATGACCTTTCCCGATCCAGACAGATCCATAATAACCTCCGGTTGCATAAGGTAAGATGTCAAGTTCGGTTCCGATTTTTAATGGGAGTTTGGTGTCATACTTTTCTTGAGCTTCGATGCGTATTATCGTAACAAGAAATAAAGCGATTATTACTACGATTGTTTTCATGTTTGATTGCTAAATATTTGAATAACTTAATGTTTTTGTTGTGTTTATCTATTTTGATCAGATGCTTGCAATAAAAGCTCAGTCATAAACCGGGCTGCATTCTCAATTCGTTGCCATCCTTCCTCGGAAGTAATGTCTATTCCGTTAAAATATTGAACTGTTTTGGAACGTAATATCAGATACATGATTCCTGAAGAGAGTAAAGTTGCAATAGCCGATAAATCATACCGATCAGATGGAAGGAATCTTTTTAGTTTTTCGAGCATTTCAGTACTTCGCTCTTCACGTATTTTAGCAATATATTCGGTAACCTCATTTTTTTCACTGAGTTCCCATCTCATCATTTCTTGCAAATCCGGATTGTTCCGCAGATAGCGAACCTGCCCTACGATTGCTGTTTGAAAAAATTCTAAGAGTGGGGGATTAGTCTGCTCGAGAAGGTTGAATCCTTCGGTGAGCCAGTAATCCTTTGAAATAGCATACTCTTTGATTAATCCGTTTAAGTCTCCAAAATATCGATAGATTAGAACTTTTGACACTCCGGCTTCTGTAGCAATATTGTTTATCCCAAGAGCTGTAAAGCCTTCTCTTGTAATAATCTTCCCGGTAGCTTCAATCAACTTTTTAATGGTTGCTTCTCTGTTCCGTTGAGGGATATTGATTCCTTCCATTTGACCAATTCTTTTATTTGTTTTTTTAGTGTAACCGAGTGGTAACAAAAATAGATAACTAAAGAAAAATAGAAGATATTTCTAACCTTTTTGATTGAGAAATATCAATTTATTTAGATTTCGGGGAAATGTGTGGCGAGAGAGGTTTGTTGAATTATACGAGAAAATAGAGGCTTGTTTGATGTCTTTTATTTAAACGAAGCCTTTCCCAGAAAAGAATTTGTACATAGAGAATGGAGGTTTGCTGTAGATTGTTTGATTAAATGGATAACAATTGACAATCTCAAATTTTAAATAGCGGGAGGCTAAAAAATAAAAGTGCAAGAATGCTTATATTTCTATTCCGTTGAAATAAAAAGTACTGAACTATGGGAAATGGTGGCTATCTCTTTGTATTTTTAAATCGTCTAGAAGTGATGGTGGTATAAAAATTAAAAACCGAGATTATGAAATGGAAAAAATACATTGTAATAGGAGGTATTCTTCTATTTCTAGGTATTGGAACCTGTGCTAGTGCTTATGTTTATAGAAATCAGGGCAAACAACTATTTGAACAATGGTATCAACATGGTAACGATATAAATGCTCCGGAATATATAAAAGCAGATCATATTTTAAGAACCGGTAGAACAATCAATACTATTGGTGTCTTTGTTGGATTAGCCGGGGCAATCTTTGTTTACGCAGGAGTGCTGGTTCGGAAAAATGAGTTGGAGTAATAAGGCATAGAAGGGAATAAAGAGAGAACCCCTTACAGATGCACAGAGGCGGTCCTCCTGTATGGAAATCGTTAGTATTGCTGTTTGTATGGACTCAATTATATCAGTGAAGGTAAATTAAATGCGCATCTTATTGTTCATCGTAAGATTGTAAATGAGATGAAACAAGATGGGGACTAAAATATATTATTGTTTATTCCTTTCCTGTTTCTTGTAAGATTGCACTAAGAAGCGAATATTCGGAAAGAAAGTCAGTATCCTGACTTAGCTCCCATGCCATTATTCCGGCATAATTATTTGTCTTGAGATAGTGGGTCTTTTGCTTTAATAAATCACGACTATTGAAGGAGTAATTACCGTAATTCGTCTGCGAACTTAATGGTTGTGCTTGTTCTGCTATTTTGCGATATGTAATAGTGAAAGGAGATGCATCACCGCTAATATAGGGTCTTTGAGCGTAAAACGGGACACCTGCAATTATTTTTGATTTGGATATCCCTTTGTTTTCATAGGATTTGAGATCTGAAAGCAACTGCTCGTATGTTGCATGGTTGCCATGAGAGTCAAGTTCTCCATACGACATTAGATTTATATAATCAACCAGAGGAACGCATTTGACAGTTCTTGATATTGCTGCCGGTCCTGTGCCTGCTGCTATGCTGAGCTTTATTCCTGCCGGTTTTAATACATCCGATAATTCTTTGGTTAACGCAATGTATTGATCTTCGTTAATCAGTTTTGGATAGTCTTCCCAGTCCAGGTCGATTCCCCGAATTTGATTCTCCTGACAGAATTTTAAAAGCTTCAATGCATAATCGTGACGTTTTACCGCATCGGAGGCCATTGGAAATATTGTTTCGGATTCATACCACCCACCAATAGTCACGAATAATTTTGTTTTACTGTTGAGTTTGGCTTTTAGATTATTGATGTTATTCTGATCAGTGGCATTCATCTCAAAATTTCCATTTGAATCGGGTTGAATGGAAAAATAATAAATGATATCTAATTTGGATAATTCCTGATTATTGATCCTTGTAATTCCCCATTCGGGTAGATACCCTGCTATTATAAAAGAAGAATTTGATTTGACAGGAGGTAGATCATTTGTTTCGTCCTTGCTACAAGAATATATTAATGTTAGGAAGGATAGACTGGAGAGTATAATCCGGAATAGTTTTGTTAGGTTAATGTTGGCCATAGTCAGTATAATATATGGTGTGAAGTTCGGCAAATAATAAAACGAACCCAAATTTTATATTAAAAAGTTATATGTCAATTGAATTAAACGCTTCTGAAATAATTTCGAATGGATAGAATTGTTGAATTTATTGAACTGATTTTAGAGAAGATCATAAGGATTTCCTTGTTTTGAATAGGTTTATTTATGAGGAAAAATTTTCAGGATCGGTTCAAATTATCATTTTAGAAGTGTTCTATTCCAGAAATTACTTTAGAATTTGATAAAAATACAACAGTTATTTTTTCAAAATATTCTGGATTTGACAAAATTGTGTAAGAAAATGAGAATATACTGGAAGTATTTGTCTTGTTATCCCATTACTTTTATAAGAGTAAAAAGAACTATTAAACAATGATTGGTGAAGAATAGATTTGTATAGTAAAGAGAAACCTTACAATCAGACTATTTATTTAAAGCCAAAAACAAGTTATTTGAAATAATAACATTCGAAAAAAGTAAAACGATCATTTATTAGCCAACTAAATTAAACCATTGATTGTATGAAAAAGACGTTAAATCCCTTTCGGTTGCTATTCTTTGTATTGTTGAGATGAACTAAGTGTTGTGAGTTAGTCTCTTAAGAAAGTCTTTGGGCGATACAGGAAAAGTTATTGCAAGATAAAAAACATAGACTGATTAGCATTTCAAATAGGTTAAACTGTTTTGTCTTTATCTTCTCTGTTGTTCTCCTTATTAATTCTCTTTTGTATATATAATATTGATACATGGAGTTTATTTTTTATTCCTAAAGTGTTTATAGAAAGGATATCTTTATTTGTTGTAGATAAAAGTAAAAAGTACATATAAAACAGCAATATAAAGATTAATTTTTTTAAATATAGTATGTGAGGTTAAATGATAGAGTATAAAACTTAAAAACTAATGAAATCGTAAAGAGTTATGTGGTGAAAGGTGATTGTAGTTATTGTCGAGTCGGATTTATCTACTAGGTCATTGTTGTCAACTTTTTAATCAACCAAACTGAAATTTTATGAAAGAAAATTACAAAAAAGGTCAAACTGGTTTGGCTAAAGGATTTTGGGTGCATCGGTTTATGTGCCTTTTAGCCGTACTTCTAATTTCGTTAATCTTTGATGGTAATGTTCAGGCACAGACTGTTACTGTTAAAGGGACGGTGAAGTCTTCGTCGACGGGAGAGACACTTCCGGGCGTAAATGTGGCAGTGAAAGGGGGGGCTCTTGGAACTGTAACGAATGCAGATGGTGAATTTTCTATTTCTGCTCCATCCAAAAGTACATTAGTTTTTTCATACCTTGGTTTTAAGAAGTATGAGTTCCGTGTAGTAAGTGGACTGAAATCAGTTGTAATCAAACTTGAAGAAGATGCCAAACAGATAGACGATGTAGTGGTAATTGGTTATCAGCAAATGTCACGGAGAAAAGTTGCTGCTGCTGTATCAAGTATCAGTGGAAAAGATCTGAAGAATATTCCTGCTCCAAGTATTGATATCATGATGCAGGGTAAGATCAGTGGCGTCGATATTCAAAATTTTTCAGGAGAGCCCGGGTCAAAACAAAGTTTTGTTGTAAGAGGGAATACTGCGATTTCCAGGGGGAATGATTTCTATTCAACAAGTGATCCGCTTTTTGTGATTGACGGTGTGATTACCGATGTCCGCTCAATGGGAGGATTCTCTACTAGTAATACGAATTTCCTTGCCGGATTAAATCCATCAGATATTGAGTCGATAGACGTGTTGAAAGATGCTTCTGCGGCTGCAATTTATGGATCAAGAGCTGGGAATGGAGTAGTCATTATTAAAACAAAATCAGGTGTTGCCGGAAAGCAAAGACTGACATTCAGTTCATATGTAGGTGTAACTACCAGCCCTACTTTGCCGGGAGTATATGCAGGAGCAACTGAACGACGAATGAAAATGCAAAATCTTTATGACACTGGTAACTATTTTCAGTTGCGTAAAAATCCGATTATGTTGACCGATAGTCTTAATCCTGCATTTAATAATCATACCGATTGGTTCGGTTTGTTTTATAAACCAGGAATTGTGCAGAATTATGATGTCGCATTGACAGGTGGAACTGATAAAAGCAACTATCGATTAAGTGCAAATTATTATGATGAACATGGAGCTTTAAGAGGAACAGGTTTTCAACGATACACATTCAATAATAAATTATTTAATAAGCTTTGGGATCGGGTTGAGATGACAACTACCATGACTTACTCCCTGATAAATAGAAATCCTGCTCCTGGTGGTGATTCTCGAAGTGTTTTGTCAATTAGTGCTGATAATTTCCCGTCTTCATTACTTTATCTTAGTCCTGAAGATAAAAAAATGTATTTGGGACAATATGACCAGAATCGGGATGAAAATACGGAAGGACGATTGGTGCTGAGTAATCTTTCTGTTGTGAAGCTACTGAAATCATTGAGTTTTAGGTCTAATATAACGATTGAAAGGGCAGATAACCGGCGCGATGTTTTTTCTCCCTCAACATCAAATACTAGTGGCATAGCCAGTGCCTCAAGTGATGTTGGGAAGGATACCCGGTTTATGTCTGAGAATTATTTAAACTTTGATCAAAAGTTTGCAAAGTCTCACGAGATATTCTTGACAGTCGGACAATCAGTTGAACGAGAAAAACAATATAGGACTACAGTTGGCGGTAGTTATATTCCGACAGATCAGATAAAAGTTGTCAGTGGAGTTTCAAATGATAACTTATATGGAAGTTCAGGATATAATGCTGCAACCATGTTGTCGTATTTTAGCCAGTTGAGCTATTACTATAAAGAACGATATAATCTGTCATTAGCTTGGAGAGCTGACGGATCCTCACGCTTTGGTCCGGATAAACGTTGGGGATACTTCCCTTCTGCTTCTGCTTTCTGGATTTTAAGTGATGAACCTTTTATGAAGAAATATGAAAACTGGTTAGGTCTATGGAAATTTAGAGCTAGTTATGGTATTACAGGACAACAACCCAGTGATTATTATGGACAGTATGATAAATATCAAGTAAAAGGAGCTTTTCCTGGAGCATATAGCTCATCTACTACTACTTACAATGGAACAACGGCGATAGGTCCTAATTGGAGCGGTGTTGCTCAGGATAAGCTTACATGGGAGGAATCCAGACAATGGGATTTTGGAACTGATGTTGAACTATTTAAAAATCGGTTAAACTTTCAGATAGATGCTTATAATAAAGAAAACCGCGGTATTCGATTTGACTTCCCAATGCCTGTAACTTCCGGATATGATACCTATTATACCAATGCAGCATCTATTCGAAATGCAGGGTTGGAATTCATGGTTAATGGGAGAATCTTCAGACCTGAAAATAAATTTCAATGGAATGTTTATCTAACCGCATCTTATAACAGAAATACAATCATTAAACTTCCCGAAAACAATAAACCCATTATCAATGGGGACTGGGTATTGATAACAGGTCAGCCTTTAAATGAATATTACATGTACAATTATCAGGGGATTTATAAAACGAATGCAGAAGTTCCTGTTAATCCGTTAACCGGTAAAGTATATGCGAATATGTGGGGTAATCCATTTAAGGCCGGTGATGCAAAATATCAGGATGTTGATGGAGATTATATTTTTAATCAATGGGGCCTACAAGACAGAATGCCCATGGGAGACCCGAACCCTCGTTGGACAGGAGGTTTTACAAATGAATTTTACTATAAAAATTGGAGTTTAAATGTTCAGTGTACCTATGTTCTTGGAAGGGATATCTATAATGAGAGTCTTGGTAAAATGTTGGAAAAATACAATAATCCCGGAGGTGCTAACGAAGAAGGGGTAGGGTATAGTCGTGACTATGCAACAAGCGGTGATTTTTGGAATCAATACGATAATGGAACTTTTAATGGTCCGGAGGATTATTTTGCCCGTAGAGCTTTGTTGGATATGAGCTATATGACTTTTTGGAAAGCAAATGACCCGAATCGGGATAATGCCAAATTCCCCAATGCCAGTCCTTATGCAATGCAGTATAACTACACTCCATTTAGTTCAATGTATAAAGAAAATGGGTCGTACTTGAAAATTAACCGGATTATTCTTGGATATCTATTCGATAAAGGTTGGGTTAAAACATTGGGAATTGACAGATTACGTTTTTATGGTGTTATTGAAAATGTTGGCATTATTAAAAGCAAAAATACCACAATCCCAGATCCGGAATCTGTCGATACAAGAGGCTTTTATACGGGAACAATGTACGCGTTGCCTAAGAAATTTACGTTTGGAGTTGAAGTTACCTTTTAAATGGGGGTCTAATTATGAAAAATATAAAGAAACTTAGAAATATATTTATTTCAGCATCTATTGGAATTTGTACTTTTTGTTCATGTACGAGTATCCTTGATCAGGAACCTATTGAATATCCAACAGGGAAGACCTTTTGGCAAACATCAACAGATGCAAGTACGGCACTTTCAGGATGTTATGCTGAATTGAGAAGTATTCTGCTAAATGGTGATGGTGGAATGGCATACTTTACATACGGTGATTTTCCTACAAAAATATTTGACTACGGAGAATGGGATCAGAATTCATTTGCTGGAAATTATCAGTGGTATTCCGATTCGGATATGGCAGATTGGTCAAAGTTTTATAAGACGATCAATTCTACTAATCTGGTGTTGGAAAAAGTAGCTGCAATGTCTATCGATAAATTTGGAACTGATCCAGCTCTTGCTCAACAACAGAAGAATAAAATCTTAGGGGAAGCTTATTTCCTGAGAGCTTACACTTACTTTTATATGGCAAGAATCTGGGGGCAATTCCCATTAGTGTTGAAAGCGATCTCTTCAGCTGATCAGGCTGTTAATGATGTTCCTTATGGGACCAATACTCAAGTACTTGATCAGTGTATATCAGATTTAACACAAGCTGCCAAACTTTTATCCTGGGGGTATACTGATAGTAATGAAAAGGCTGTCCGGGCGAATAAGGGAGCAGTTTATTCTCTTTTTGCTCATTTATATTTATGGAAAGCTCGTCCAAATCAGAAAACAATTGACCCTAATTGGATTACTAAAGCTGAAGCTGCATGCGACTCTGTAATAACACATGGAAATTACCAATTGGTTGATGCTGCTGATTACTCTAAAATCTTTAAAGGCAAATCAGACGAAGGAATCTTTGAGATTAACTTTGATGTGGCAACTAATGAAGCGCTTTCACAATATGGCTTTACTACCTATTTCCTGGCAAAACCAATCTTACCTGAATATCGTGAAACTCCCATCTTCCATTTTAATCCGGAATTCCTTAATCTTTTCAATGATGAAAAAGATTTAAGACGAACAGCTTTCTTTTACAATTTTGGAGAAGGCGATCAATGTATGTGCGCTAAATATTCTTCAATTACCTTTAAATCTGCAGATAAAAAAAGTTGGGTGACAGATGATAATCTAATCATTTTCCGATTGGCTGATATATATCTGCTGCGTGCCGAAGCTTTAACTCGGATGGGTAAATATGGAGATGCCAGAATTTGGTTGAACAAGGTTAGAAATAGAGCTGGTCTGGATGATTTTGCAGGAACTGATGACGGGTTGTATTATGAGATCTTGAAAGAACGCAGACGTGAATTATTTCTGGAAGGGCAGAATCTTTATGACTGCGTTAGAACAGGATATTATGCGTATCTGCCGGATTACAGTCAGCAGCGATACGATGGAGAAGGTTACTACTGGCCTGTTAATTCGAGTCTTTTTGTGAGAAACAAGTATGTGCAGCAAACTCCATACTGGTCAACGAGACTTCAATAATTCTGATTGTATTATAAATTTCAAAAACTTTGACTATGAAAAATAGTTTCATCATATTCATATTTGCAATAATCGGTCTGTTAGTATTTTCTTGCAGCAACGATTATATTATGGATGGTGGAGTTTCCAATCCAAATGTAAATCAGACAACACTTGAATATCTGAAAGCAAATCCACATCATCAATTTGATACACTTCTTATATTAGTAAAAGCAGCAGGAATTGAAAATGAACTGACTGGAAATGTAACCGTTTTCGCACTTACTAATTATGCTTTCCGGAACTTTGTGCGCTCAAAACAGGATGAACTTAGAAAGATCTATAATGACGAGAATTATGTGTACAATTTTGATAGTCTGAAAAATCAAATTAATATCTACCGTGATACATTGAGAATGTATATTGTTGACGGGAAATATAATCGGACTGATCTTTCGACTCCTCTTGTTAAGAAAAGCAAAGGAGGAACTGATATGTGCATGTCATTAAAAGAAAGTAAGTTGTATACAGAATGGGTGCCAAATTCTAAACCGAAATTTCTCTATTATACAAAAGTAGTTAATGGACTGGATGACCCTTCCGATCCCAATATTCCATCACAAGATCAAGATGTCTCATGTATTTGCCAAACTAGCGGAATTATTACAACGACCGGCATCTTGCATGTTCTAGATGACGATCACATCTTCGGTTTCAGAAAACAATAATTCTCGTTTATAATCTAAGAATTCTAAATTATGAGAAAGAATACTGTAAAATCAATAATATATGCGCTAATCTTAATGACCCTGGCGGGTTGCAGTGCGGTGCAGGATGGATATGTAAGCGATGTGATAACATATCGACGAAATCCTCAGATTGTACAAAGTGGAGTGTTAACGATGTCTGTTGTACCTGAATTGAACGGAACTTCGCAACCTATTACTTTTTCTATCGAAGCAGTGAAAGATTCAACGGGTAAAGAAACGGATGCGCTTACGAAAGATGTGGATCTAAATGTTTGGACACAGGCTTATAATTATCAAACCGATACTACCCTGGCTCTTGTTATGGCCAAACGGACGGTTGCTAAAATGCCTATTGCAACTCTGAATAAACGCAGCGGTCAGTTCTCTTTTACAGAGGCATCCAGTATGCTCCCTGCCAACTCGAAGTATTCTTTTGACGTAAAGATGCAGAATATTGCAGGTGAAAAAATATTCAAAGATGTCTTTACTTGTCAGTTGCAGACTGTTTTATATGAAGTCTTTCGTATGCAGGATAATACCGTTGTCGATGATGCAAGCCTTAGATTTGATAGCTATATCGCCAATCCTACCTACACTGTACAACACATTGACCGGACCCCAACGACTAATAATCCGAATACAATTACTTTTATAATTACCGATAAATATGGGAATCCATTTAATCCCAAAGCAGGTGAAATCATTAAACGTGGTGGCCGACAGAGTTTCAGTGACTTTGCAAATTTTGGCCCTGCAGTGTATTCCGAAACTTCGATGACATTTACTTATCCGTTTACACCATTCCCTCTGGGAACTAATTTTATGGGATCCTATGACTGTTTTTATCGTATCCCGGGAAGATATATTGATGTTGACGGGGTCGATGCTTCAACGGGAGAAGACCGCGCTCCTAAATCAAGGAATGTTAATCCAATCTTTGCTTTCCGCTTCTATTTATCCGGAGACTGGATTGTAACACTTAAGCTACCTGATGTGACAAGATTAACAAATTAGATAATCATTGTTCATTATGAAAGAGAGAGGCATTATGCTTCTCTCTTTATTTAATTAGATATAGATTCTTAACTGAAAAAGTTCTTGAAGTTGAATGGCTTCCTTTTATAATAGCTTTATGCTGATAGTGCTAAAAGAATATTTATGAAAAAAGCGATGTTAAAAGCAGTATTTCTGTATCTGTTGTTACTCCCAACTTTTACATGTTTTGCACAAAAAATCAAGTATAATACGCCGGGTGCAGGCAATCCAATTATCCCGGGATACTTTGCTGATCCCACTGTCCGAAAGTTCGGAGATACTTATTATATCTATGCCACTACCGATGGAACAGGTGGAGGGTTAGGACCGTCACAAGTCTGGGTGTCTAAAGATTTTTATAACTGGACTCTCATAGATATGAATTGGCCTACGACCCATTTTATATGGGCCCCTGATGTGATAAAAGCTGAAGATGGAAAATACTATATGTATTATTGCGAACCGTGTATGGTTTATGGGGGAACTTCCGAAACCCCGGTTGGTCCATGGATGAATTTGAATCCTGACGGATCACCGATCATCAAAGATCGTTATGTGACGGGGGCTATAACGCTTGACGGACAAACATTCCTGGATGATGACGGCTCACGATATATTTATTTTGGTACCTGGGGAATTTATAAAGATTTCGGATGTGGCTGGGCGAAAATGAACTCTGATATGAAATCATTTTCATCCAGTGGATTAATCCCAAATACTCAGGCGAAAGATTTTTTTGAGGCACCATTCATGATTAAGAAAGACGGTGTTTATTATTTTACTTACTCTTCAGGTTTCTGCCATGATCATACTTACAGAGTTCAGTATGCAATGAGTAAAACTGGTCCGACCGGTCCGTTCATCTTTCCTGCCAATAATCCCATCCTGGAAACCAATGCAGACAGTACGGTACATGGTCCTGGACATCATAGTATTCTTAAAGAGGGAGATAATTATTACATCGTATATCACAGGCATAATCTGCCTAATTCAAATCATGGATTTAATAGACAGCTTGCTGCCGATAAATTAATATTCGGTCCGAACGGAATTGAAAAAGTTATTCCCACACATGAAGGGATTGGATGTCTTCGGCCGAATACAAATCCATTTCCTAATCTGGCATTAGGGAAAAGCGTTAAAGCTTCTTCCTTCTATAGTGATAAGTTCAAACCAGAGAATGCGGTCGATGATAACAACGCAACATTGTGGCGGCCTAAACAGAATTATGGCCCCCAATGGATTGAAATAGATCTTGGTAAAGTAGAGCGAATTCAAAGGATCTGGACGCAATTCGAATATGCTACCTTTTATTATCAATATTTGATTGAAACATCTGTTGATGGCAGGAACTGGGAAATATTCTCTGATAAAAGGGAAAATACTCAATCGGGCAGTCCAATGACAGATTATGGCAATAAAAATGCGCGATATGTCAGGTTGACTGTTACTGATTTAGAAAAAAAAGGAATGTTTGCATCCATCTGGAATATTAAGGTTTTTAATGGAACCCAAACAGACCCGCCTCAATTATTGATGGGATTGGATGCTGATAATTTATCGGAAGAATCCGGACAATGGCAAAATACGAAAGGAATGCTCGGAGGTTCTGTCTCTTTAAGAAGTGACAACATTACTGTAAAGAACATTTCAGGGCGCAAAGCGGTTGTGCTAACTCCAGGTGCCAGCTTCGGATCATCTTTTAAATTACCTGAAACGCTTGGTCTGGGATCTCCTCTTACCGTAGCATATGATGTGTTTGGAGCTAGTGGAAATATCCTTGCTTCATTACAGTCTTTAAATATTCAAAAAAAGCTGATTGATAAAGGGCTGGGGGAAAAAATATTAAATGAGAAAATAACAGAGGAGAACTGGCATCAGATTGCATTCACACTGGAAGGCAATCAGGAAAGTTTTTATATAGATGGAAAGCTGATCGAACAAAGAAATATAAAAGTCGAACCTGTTGCTCCACATGAATTGGTGATTGAAAATCCTGCTAAAAATAAATCAGATATAGCTTTGTCTTCTTTCCATATATATAGTCGGAAGCTTGAAAAGGCTGAAATCGTTTATCTTGAGGAGCAGACAAATCAAATGCATCAGATTGTTCAGCCAGTTGATAAACAACCTAAGGGACTTTTAGTCGATCTGAATGCGAATGATTACAGACCTGGAGAAGTGTTGGAATCATTAAAGAATAATGGGAAATTAAAAGGAAACTTCAATTGCGAATCCGGAACATTGCCTGTAAAGCTCATTGATAAACGACTCGGTTTTGTATTTAATGGAATAAACTCATTAATCTCCGATTTTAATCTGCCTCATTCACTAAGCGGAAATAGCAGTTATACAATTAGCGGATGGGTGTGTAATCCTAAAGTTGACGAACATGAATGTATAGTCGATTTATGCGGACCTAATGAAGAAATGAAATCTGTTCTTTGGGGATATGGGAAACACCCGGATGACGGTGCTGTCTCTCATCAATCCGGATGGGGTGATTGTGGATATGGCATTGTACCGGAGGAAGGGAAATGGCATCATCTGGCTGTTACTTATGATGGTTATCTGGAAAAGGTATTTGTGGATGGTAAGCTGGTGAAAAAGAAAGATGTGATGCTTTTGATGCCGGAAAATGAAAAAATCGTGCTGGGGAAAGTGCGTAATAATACATGGGGATTTAGTGGAGCATTATCATCTCTTAAAATATATGATATCCCTTTGAGTGAGGATCAAATAAAGAAAGAGATGAATGAACAGAATACGAATCAAATAGTGTTTTCATTCAATGCCTCTGATCTTGAATATGGTAAGGTTATTTCATGGAAAAATGAGGGCTTGTGGGGCGGAAAACTAAAGAAAGATACAAAAGCTCAGTATGTTAAAGATGTTAATGGGAAAATTGCATTAGTATCGGATCAATTGTCTGGTTTCGAGGTGGATTCGCTTCATGCGGATCGTTCTGATAATTTATCAGTCTTGGTAAATTTTAATGCATCCTCTTCGGATATGACAATCCTAAAATGGAATAATAAAAACGGACCGTTGTCTTTCAAATTCATGAAAGATAAAAGATGTCTTCAAATATTGCTTGAAAACAGATTGATTAATATTCCATTAGAGAAGATCGTTTCTGATGCATGGCATCAATTCGTAATGACTTCTGCAACAGAAGGAGTTCATGTTTATTTTGATGGAATTGAAATTCAGAAAATAGAAGGAGTGCGATTCTCTGCCCCCGAGGGAACTATAAACATTGGAAATTCTTCTGATGGAAAAAATAAAGAGTCACGAGGAGCAATTGGACAGGTCGTTATATCAGAAAAAGTACTGGAAGCAGCCGAGATCGAAAGAATATACAGGCGATTTATTCAGAAAATCTCTTGTCCCAATGAATCTGCTTTGAAAATTGCTGTTATCCATCCTAAAGTGGTTAGATTGAGTTTGGATCTGAATGATCAGGAGTCAGAAAAATTACAATATTACTTCTTTGATTGCTCCGGGAAATCGGGATGCTTCTCAAAAGGATGGACTTCCGACAAAGAATGTCTTTGCTATGGATTAATCCCGGGAACTGAGTATCATTTTGGAGTAAAGGTCCGTGATGCCCAGGGAAACGTAATGACACTCGGAGTGCCTGTCAAAGTAACTACCTCCTTAGCAAAATACAATTTGATTCATGATGATTTTAAAGATAGGCATGACTATAATGTTGACGGAGTGAAAAGTACTCCATGGAGCGGGGTGTCATTCGGTCAAAAGCAAAACGGAATCTTTCGCTCTCAAAACAAAGAAATGTATGTCGAATCATCTGAAGGGAGATTTGATCGACCCGGAGAAGTCGGTCCCTATATCTATCGTGAGGTTACCGGTGATTTTGTTGCGGAGGTTGAAATAAAGGATTTTAAAGGATTATCCGAACATAGAGAATATCCTTACAATGAGGGTGGAATAATTGTGATGGATCCTTCACAACAGAAAGAACTTCATTTATTGCAATTGAGTGTTTTTCCAAATTATCGCTTAGGAAATATGCTTACGACAACGCAAGGAAATGATCGTATACAATTAATGAATAATCTCGGATGGGATTATCATCGTTACCTTCAGGTTGAGAAAGTGGGAGCTTCTTTTTATCTGAGAACAAGTCCTGATGGGAAAAACTGGGATAATATGCCCGGATCACCATTTCTACGTCCGGACCTGGAAAATAAAACATTGCAGGTGGGGCTGTTTAATTCTTCTTATAGTTCTGTTAGAGGATATTTTAAGTTTGAAAATTTTAACTTGTGGATAAAAAAATAAATATATGAGTTGTCGAATGAAAAGATTTATTCTGCTTTTTGCTGTTGCGATTGGAATGCAAATGATTGATTCCCGAGTATATGCAATCGTCCCGTCTGTTCAGGGGACTGTGATTGCATTGAAAGCAAGACCTTTTGATATGAAACAGGTAAAGTTGTTAGATGGTCCCTATAAAAAGGCATTGGATCTCAACTATAAGTATCTAAAAGAGTTTAAAACAGAACGATTACTATATAATTTCAAAAAGAATGCTGGATTACCTACTTCTGAGAATCCTCTTGGCGGTTGGGAAAGTCCGGAAACAGAACTTCGTGGTCACTTCACCGGTCATTTTTTGTCTGCACTAGTATTAATGTATTCTACAACACATGATCCCTATCTATTGAGTAAAGCTGATACTTTGGTGAATGGTCTTGCTCAGGTTCAGAAAGCACTCGGAAATTCAGGATACTTAAGCGCATTTCCTGAAGAGTATATTGATCGGGTCGAAAATCATAAGCCAGTTTGGGCTCCCTGGTATACTCTACATAAGATACTTGCCGGTTTGATTGATGCCTATCAATTGGGCGGGAATAAAAAGGCTCTTGATATTGCAGAAAAAATGAGCGATTGGGTTAAATCAAGAACCGACAGGTTGACTTACGATCAGATGCAGAGTGTTTTAAGAGTTGAATATGGTGGGATGAGCGAATCATTCTATAATCTATATGGGATTACAAAAGATGAAAAATATCTTGTACTTGGGAAACGTTTCGAGCAGAAGTCTTTATTTACACCCTTGTCCAATTATCAGGATAAATTGCACGGATTACATGCAAATACTCAGATTCCCAAAGTTATTGGTGCAGCAAGAGCTTATGAATTAACCGGTGATACCTATTATAAGAATATTGCAAAATATTTCTGGAATCAGGTGACTAAGACACGTGCTTACACGACCGGAGGAACTAGTAATTATGAATACTGGCGCTCTGAACCTTGTCATTTGAATGATCAGCTTAGTGCAAATGATCATGAAAACTGCTGTACCTATAATATGTTGAAATTAACTTCTCATCTTTTTACATGGGAACCATCAGCGGAACTGGCTGACTATTACGAACGAGCCCTGATAAACGGGATTATGGGGACCGAACATCCGGAAGTCGGAGGAGCAATGATGTATTATGTCCCGATGCATCCGGGGCTTTTTAGATTATATTGTGCACCCGAATATTCTTATGTGTGTTGCAGTGGAACAGGTATAGAATCGTTCGGTAAATTTGGAGATAATATCTATTTCTACAATGACAACGAATTGTTCGTAAATCAGTTTATTGCTTCCGAAGTATACTGGAAAGAAAAGCAGGTGCGAATTGTGCAACAGACAAACTTCCCGGATCAATCGGTAATGAATTATACAGTTCATACATCCCAACCGGTTGAATTTGCTTTGAAATTACGTATTCCTTATTGGTCAGAAAAAGGTGTTGCAGTAAAAGTCAATGGGAAGAAACTTGACGCAGTATCTTCTCCGTCAAGTTATTTGGTAATTAACCGCGTATGGAAAGAAAATGATAAGGTTGAATTATCTCTTCCGATGACGCTTCGTACTGAATGTTTGCCCGACAATCACAATCGGGTAAGTATAATGTATGGTCCATTGGTTTTAGCCGCGGCTCTTGGAGATGAAGGAATGACGGATGAGATGAAAAGAGGATTGGGTGGAGACGCAGATCGGATGACCAGAGACGGGGCGGCAGTTGAGGTCCCCAGACTGATAACTGATCAGAATAATCTGGAGCAATGGATTAAACCAGTGGCAGGCAAATCTCTTACATTTAAAACTATGGGTGTTGGAAATCCTTCCGATATTACTCTAATCCCATTTTTTAGAATTTATGGACAACGCTATTCCGTCTATCTGGATCTTTGCAAAACGAATGAATGGAAAAATTACCAGGCAAAAAGGAAGCCGGTTCCTGCGGGTGCGATAGACTATTGGGTTGCAGGTGACTCTATCTCAAATGATGAACACAATTTCCAGTCATATTATTCTGAAAAAGGGGTTACTGCAGATAAAAATTGGGTAAAATCGCCTCAATGGTTTCGGGTCGATTACAATGTCTCTCCGGATAAACCAGTGACCTTCAGGGCTACTTACTATGGCGATGAAAGTTCATGCGTCTTCAGACTTCAAATTGATGGAGAACCAATCGAAACTCAACCTTTGATGAAGCATGAGGATGGGTTCTTTCAGATCGATTATCAACTGCCATTTGAATTAACCAAAGGACACAAGCGAATTGCGATATCCTATGCTGTGCCAGAGAAGAAAGCCGTTACAATCGGTGCGACAACCGTTGAACATGAAAAATCAGCTTATGAAACCCCCAAACTCTTTTCAGGAGAGGTAAGGGTCAAAGAATAATCTGTAAAAGTTTATAAAATGCAAAAATTAGTACTTCTATTATTTCTATCAGTTGTTGCGCTCAATGTTAATGCTCAGTTTGATAAGTATTTTCAGCCTAAAACATTGAGGTTCGATTATTATCATTGTGGGAACCATCAAAGTGAATCTATCTTTTTCGACGAATTAATCGAAGAACCCCATTGGGGAGGATCGAAAGTAAACCTTGTAGATGATAACAATTATGGCTCGAACTATCTTAAGGTCTATGATTTGGAATCAAATAAACTAATCTTCTCGAGAGGATATTGTACTCTTTTTGATGAATGGCAAACTGTTGATGAAGCCAGGCAAACCAATCGTTGTTTCCCGGAATCAGTCATAATGCCATTCCCCCGTAAATCTGTACGGCTTGAATTGCTTTCAAGAAATAAAAAGGGGGTGTTTGAAAAGAAGTTTGAGTATACGATAAATCCGGAAAGCTATTTTATAAAGAAAGAAAGGCCGAATTGGCAAGTCTTTGATGTTGCTTATTCGGGCGATCCTGCTCATAAGGTTGATGTTGTGCTCCTTTCCGAGGGTTATACTGCTGATCAGTATGAGCAGTTTAAGTCTGATTGTGCAAAATTTGCTGAGGCACTGTTTAGTTATACTCCTTATAAAGAGAATCGCTCTAAATTCAATATCCGAGGAGTATGGGCTCCATCACAAGAATCAGGTGTGGATATTCCGGGCGAAAATCAATGGCGTAAAACAAATCTGGATGCTTCGTATTACACTTTTAACTCGGAACGTTATCAGATGGTGACGGATTTCCAGAAAGTGAGAGACATGGCTTCTTGTGCTCCCTACGATTATATCTATATTCTTTCGAATACGCAGAAATATGGAGGCGGTGCTATTTATAATTTTTATGGGATTAGTGCAGCCGGACATAAGGCTGAAGCAGGTAAAATTTATGTGCATGAGTTTGGACATCTGTTCCTTGGGTTGGCTGATGAATATGTAGGGGGAGTAGAGTATAATGACTTCTATCCTCTTAATGTTGAGCCTTGGGAGCCCAATTTGACGACATTGGTTGATTTTGATAAAAAATGGAAAAATCAGTTAGATCCGCAGACGCCTGTTCCGACTCCCGCAACGAAAGAAAATGCTGAGGTCTTGGGCGTTTATGAAGGAGGCGGTTATGTGGCAAAAGGTGTTTACCGGCCATGGATGAACTGTATGATGAATAATATTCATACCACCGATAAATTCTGTCCGGTTTGTGTAAAGGCAATTCAAAATATGATTGATTTTCAGTGTAAATAAATTGAAATTAAGGTCTCATTGATATTTTGTTCATAGTGCTATTTTATAATCCTTTTCTCTGTTCTGAAAGATTTGCACAGCATGATTTTTCCAAAGAGATAATGGTCGAAGTTTTTCAATCAATGCAGAAGAAAATGAGTCATTGATTATTTTAGAATGCATTTCTGTTTAATGGAAAATCTGTTTGGATGAATTTGAACTGCTGAGACTATGCTATTTATAGAATTCATTGCTTAGAAAGTGGTAATTGCATAAAAACAATTCATCAGACGAGAAATTTTTGAAATCAACTAAATATCTCACAAAAAAAGGATCCGCATATTCTATGCGGATCATTTTTTTAAAAGTCTGTTTTAAAAGAGAGCTTATTATAAAATGACAGAGATCATCTCTTTCTGGAGATACCTTCTGATATTTTTTTATTAATCGTTTATTAAAGAACTTCTGAATTCCCGAGGCGATTGTGCAATTACTTTCTTGAATTGGTTGTTGAAATTAGAAAGACTGTTATATCCTGACAAGTAGCAAATTTGGGCAATCGTTAAATCCGGATTTATCATTAGTCTGCATGCGTGAGCTATCCGGATTTCGTTTAGGTACTCAAAGACGTTCTTATGCATTTTGCTCTTGAAAAAGCGACAAACGGATGAAACGCTCATGTTGGCAACTTTCGCAATTTCATTTAAAGAAATGTCGTTTAAATAATTGTTGTGTAGATATGTGTCGATGTGTTTTAATATTTCTCCTTTAGATGAAATAGCTTTGTTGCTTTTAAAGCAAACAGGTCCTATAAAGATCTTTTCCTCTGTCTTCCCAATTCTGTCTAAGATCTCATATAATTGAATGATCCTGTTGATGCCGTTCTCTTGTGTTAGATTGTAAATCTTCTCTGAAATGAGTTGATAACTATCTCCAATAACCCTAATGCCTCTGCTAGCATTGTTTAAAACATTGCTGATAGGCTGGAATTCATTTATCTCTTTGTAGTTGGCTGGGAATAGGTTGTCATGAAAATGAATGATAAATGTCTCTTGAAACATTGGGACATTATTGTCTTTTTTACAAGTTGAATTTTTCCAGAAATGAAAAGTATCTTCATCGGTTAGAACAAGAAATCCATTTGTAAACGGATTCTCGGAAATTGAAGCGATCTTCTTGCGATTCTCTTTGATTGCCAATATAATTACATACTCCGGATGTTTAGATAAAGAAATGTCAAAAATACTATTATTGAACTGCTTTATCAGCATCGGGTTAAATCGATCTACGTGTAGTTTCTTAGAGTAATTTAGGGTATGCATGGGTTGTTTGTTTGTTCTCTAAATTAGTATTTTAAACATTTAAAAACAATACTTGCTGATTAATATTTCTGTGATTTTTATCATGAGAAACAAATAAAATTGAAGGAATAATCACAGAAAAAGTTGAAAAGGTAAATGAACTCGTATCTGAGAATATGAAATTTGTTTGCCGTGTTAGCACTTTTATCTGAAAAATATTTTCTGTCTAAAATGTTGAAGACACACTTTTCTGAACAGTTTCGAATATTAATCAAATTGGATATCGCATGAATCGGGTAATATCATTATTGTGAAACTACCTCATTTAAACCGTTGAACTACCGTTCCTCTGCCAATATAGGGTAAAAGAACGGTAGTTCAACGGTAAAATAAGGTAATGCAAATAAGGTGCGCTTCTTTGGATGTGTGATAATTGCAACTCATGCGCGACCTATGTTTTAGAAGTAGTATCAACTGCCCGTATTTAACTGTTTCAATGCTTCTTGTTTGTATTTGTCAAAATCAATTTCCTCCATAACAAAAAAAATTGTTTTTGAATTAGTAACTTATTTTATTATTGTGACAGCTTAAAATGCAATCTTGATAAAAAAACTAATTGAAATTGTATAATATTGTGTTGCAAATCAACTTATTTTAAAATCACTTCTTAATTAAACCAATCAATTTAATAATACTAACGCCATGAAGCATATATTTTCCCTATTTATTATTTCAATCTTTAGTCTCATTCAATTACAGGCACAAGAGTCAGGTCTCAACAAGCAACAGGAGCTTAAAGCAAGTGTTCATGGCGAGAGTCAGGTTATGACTGAAAACTATTTGAAGTTTTGGAATCCGGAAGTTCAAGCAAAAATTGACCAGGATATTGATCGGAATCGTAAAGCTGATGCAGTATGTCATTTGAAAAATGTGCCGGCGGGCGTAGAAGTGAAAGTTGAACAAACAGGTCATCTTTTCCTGTTCGGTGGTAATATCTTCTTATTCGGTGACCTTGGAAGTCCCGAAAAGAATAAGAAATATGAGGATACTTTTGGATCTCTTTTTAATGCAGCTACAGTGCCTTTTTATTGGAAGACCTTAGAGCCTGAACAAGGCAAGTTGAGATATAAAGCCGATAGCCCGTACGAATATCGACGCCCGGCGACAGATCCTGTGGTGGCATTTTGCGAGTCTAAAGGGATTAATATGAATGGCCACGCGATCATTTACGGGATGCGGCAGTGGGGACATCCAACCTGGATGCCAGAGAATCGTAAGGAAATGGAGAAACTATTCGAGGCGCATGTATGCGATTTGGCGACTCGCTACAAAGGGCGTGTTCAACGCTGGGATGTGGTTAATGAATCCATAGATCAGGCTAATCGTGGCATGATGCCTGATGATTACACCTTCAAGACTTTTTCATGGGCTATGAAGTACTTTCCTGCATCTGTCCGCTTTAATCTCAGTGACTGTGACATACATTGGGGTCCCTCACGACGTTTCGTGGAGATCGCGCGCGATCTGATTGATCGTGGTGTACGTATTGATAATGTTGGCGTGCAGATGCACATCTACAACCCTGAAGAGTCTCGCAGAATTGCAAAGGGTGGGGATGTTTTGACTCCTGCCAAGAACTATGCCGTATTGGATTGTTTGGCAGATGCCGGGCGACCAATTCATATTAGCGAAGTGACGATTTGTGCTCCTGATGAGACCAATGAAGGAAGGTTGATTCAGGCAGAAGTTGCCCGAAATCTTTACCGTCTATGGTTTAGTTATCCTACAGTCATGGGCATTACCTGGTGGAATGTGGTGGATGGCGGTGCCGTGAAAGGCGAACCTTCTTTTTCTGGACTATATGATAAGGAACTTAACCCAAAGCCTGTATACTATGTGCTTGACAGACTTATTAATCACGAATGGAAAACCAATCTGACCGTAAAAACAGATGGAAGCGGCATGATTAAATTTCGTGGATTTAAGGGAAGTTATCGCATTAGTTGGAAAGACAAGTCTGGTAAAGAACAACAGGCTGAGTTCTATCTAAAAAAAGATGGAGACGGCCTTCTTTAAAAGAATGACTTGATCTGTTCTCTTTTTGATGATTGCTATTGATATTTTGGTTCTTTCAACGTTTTTTCTTTTTTAAACAGACTAATTCTTTGTGTTTTATATAATACAATGCACTTTCATCTGATCTTATCTCCTTGTTTTTATTTTTTAAGCCAATGAATAACAGGCCACATAAAGTTTATAGGAAACCTGTTATCGGTTTATAAAGGAACCCATGAAAAAGTGCATGCGATTTTCATGGGTTGCATTTATGTTTGAAAAATTTATCCCTAAAAAAATGGGTGAATTTGAAAAAAAGGCGAGAGTTCATAAGCTAAAATGGCTAATTCATGATATTACTCTATTTGCTGTTTTGTATTATATTAATTAGATGTGTAGATTTAAAGAGCCATATTTCTGGGAGATACTCGGGAGCATGACTCTGTTGTTTCGAAGGTTAATTAAAAAAATGGAATATTAAGATGAGAGAGAGTAAAGAGTTTTCTGTAATATCAGTAAATGGGTTAAGAAAGATTGCATTTATTGGAATTCTGTTGATTTTTAGTTTTCTGTTTTCTTGTTCTTCAGATAAAGATGAGCTCTCCGATGCTAACTACATAGGCAACTATAAAATATATACTGGGTTTTCTTATTCTATGGT
>JAUZOB010000399.1 GCA_030706665.1 Bacteroidota bacterium | reverse complement strand
CTTAATCGATCTTTTCTGCTCTGTAGCCGATATTTTTCAATCCCTCAATGATATCTTCTTCTTTTAAGGATGATGTTTCGATGGTTAAGATTTTCTGTGGATTGGTGAGTTCGACCTCCCATTTATCAATCCCGTTGGTGTTATCTAAAAACGGAGATACTTTTGCAACGCATCCGTTGCAATTGATGCTGGTTTTAAATTTTAGTGTTGTCATTGTATCAGGTGTTTATAAATAGAATATTTGACTTAAAGTTTTTTCGTTTTCAACCTCAGGCTATTGCTTACTACCGATACCGAACTAAATGCCATGGCAGCGCCTGCAATCATTGGGTTTAGCATAAAACCCCAGATTGGGTAGAGTACTCCTGCTGCAATGGGGATTCCGATCAGGTTGTAGATGAACGCCCAGAATAGATTCTGTCGAATAGTTCGTATCGTGAATCTTGACAGCCGGATTGCTTTTGAAATGAGTAGCAAATCGGAAGAGATGATCGTCATTTGGGCTACATCCATGGCGATGTCAGAGCCTTTCCCCATCGCAATGCTTACATCTGCTTGTGCCAGGGCATGTGAATCATTAATCCCATCTCCAATCATGGCGACTATCTTTCCTTCGCTTTGCAATTGCGTTATAAAATCGGCTTTATCAGAAGGCATTACTTCGGCTTTATAGTTCTTTAAACCTACTTTTTGTGAAACGGCTTTTGCCGTCTGGCTGTTATCGCCGGTGAGCATATAAACGTCAATGCCCAGATGTTGAAGATTTTGAATGGCCTGTGCTGATGTACTTTTAATTTTATCGGCTATGGCAATGATGGCTATCAGCTCATGGTCGCGTGCAAAAAGGACTACAGTTTGTGCTTCATTTTGCCAACTCTGAATTTGATCCCGGATCTTTTCTGAAAGATTAACCTGAGAAGCTTCCGCCAGTTTTGTATTGCCAACCAGATAAGTCTTATCCTGATAAAGGGCTGTGACTCCTTTCCCGGTGATGCTTTCGAATCGATCGATAGGGATACGTCCATTGGCTTTATCTTTCAAATGATTGAGAACGGCTTCGGCTAACGGATGCTCGGATTGCAGTTCAATGGATAAGAGAATTCGAATCAAATCGGATTGTGCTGTTTCGGGAATATTCCAAAAGATATCTGTGACTTCCGGAGTTCCTTCGGTAATCGTTCCGGTTTTATCCAGTACAATTGCATTTATCTTATGGGCTAATTCAAGACTTTCGGCATCTTTTATCAATATTCCGTTTTCGGCCCCTTTGCCCATTCCGACCATAATGGCGGTAGGTGTGGCCAACCCCAGTGCGCAGGGACATGCAATAACCAATACGGTCACCATGGCGAGTAAGGCCTGTGTGAGGGCATTTTCTCCACCGAAAGCCATCCAGATTACAAAGCTTAAGATGGAAATGCTCATGATAATCGGAACAAAGATCCCTGCAATCTTATCGACCAATCTTTGCACCGGGGCTTTACTCCCCTGGGCTTGTTGCACCATTTTTATAATCTGGGCGAGAATGGTCTCACTGCCGACCTTTTGTGCGACAAATACAAAACTCCCTTTCTGGTTGAGGGTTCCTGCATATACTTTACTTTCCACAGTTTTCTCCACTGGCAAAGATTCGCCGGTGATGGTACTTTCATCAATAAATGATGAGCCCGATAAGATTTCACCGTCAACAGGTATTTTACTTCCCGGCTTTACGATTAGTTTGTCGCCTGTTTTTACCATTGAAACCGGGATTTCCTGTTCTATTCCATTGCCATCAATTAGGAACACGGTTTTCGGTTGTAATCCGATCAGCTTTTTGATTGCCGAAGAGGTGTGCGATTTTGCACGTTCTTCAAGCAGTTTTCCTAAAAGGATGAAGAAGATTACAACGGCTGAAGCTTCGTAATATACATGAGGATGCAATCCCCTGTTGTGCCAGAATTCCGGATAGATCGTATTGAAGAGACTGAACAGATAGGCTATGCCGGTACTTAAGGCTACAAGCGTGTCCATGTTGGCTTTGCGATGTAGTGCCAATTTATAAGCATTGACAAAGAATCTGCGACCGAATAAGACAAGTACGGGAGTGGTCAGTGCAAGCATTATCCAATTGGCATAAGGAATGTCCATGAATAGCATGGCAATGGTTACAATTGGGATTGAAAGGGCTGAGGCTCCGATTGTATTTATTAATAGTGTCTTATATTGTTTTCGGTGCAGTTCTTCCAGTGTATCGGATTCTTCTTCATTTTCATCAATGAGTAAATCAAATCCGATGGACTGAATCGCAATTTTTAAGTCGGACGTTTTTACAATATCAGGTGCAAATTCTACCAACGCCATAGAATCTGCAATATTTACGGATGCGTTTAATACCCCTTTTTGCTCCTTTAACTGATTTTCGGCATTCAGTGCACAGGACGCACAACTCATTCCCGTTACCGGGAAACTTTTTTTAATGGTTGTTCCCATGATTTTAAGCTTTTTGTCAAAGGTATAGCTTATATGGGATGGGGTTGTTATGAAATTTTCTTATTTGTTTGTAAGATCTACTGGTTAAACTTCATCCAATGGTTTCCGCTTGTTTTGCTTTACCTGTTTAAAGTGGCTCGGTGTTAAACCGGTTACTTTCTTGAATTGATTTGACAAATAGGCTACGCTGCTATATCCCATTTTATCTGCGATCTCGCTGAGGGTAAGTTCATCATATACCAGTAATTCTTTTACCCGCTCGATCTTTTGATGAATGTAATATTTCTCGATGGTTATTCCTTCAATACCTGAAAACAGAGTACTCAGGTAGTTGTAGTCCTTGTGCAGCTGTGTTTCAATATATCTTGAAAAGTTGATGTCCAAAGGTTCATCGTTGTAATGCACCAGCTGAATGATCGCTGTTTTTATCTTTTCGATGACACGGCTTTG
>JAUZOB010000398.1 GCA_030706665.1 Bacteroidota bacterium | reverse complement strand
CCTGAATTGTCACGGTGAAATAAAATAAATTGATCTTGCCAATAAACGCTGCAATTTTCCAATACGTGTTCATCGTATCCATTCGCTCCCTAAAACGCCTCATGCGCTCTTCTAATTCGTATTTTGGTACTTGCATCGTATGTAATTTCAAAGTATTTTAAACTGGAAAATGATGTGCTATAGGATAGAACTATCTAAAGCGCTGTAATATTACTAAAAGACTTATTATTCGATCATGCCGGATCTCTGTTTGAGTGAAAGATTAACGATTTGAGAAAATCAGGACTTCCCTATTGACAAGGCACGGAAAATTTTACTTTTGTCATTGAAGACTTTAGGGGTGCTTATGTGTTAAGCTGAGATTATACCCTCTGGACCTGATCAAGTTAATGCTTGCGAAGGGAAAGGTTGTAATGCGATTCCTCTTTTGATGCATATCCCTCTCGTAAAGTTTTTGTTTTCTTATTAATTGCTAAAAGGATAGGGAAGCCGATAATCCCTTTGTAATTTAAAAAATGCAAGAATGAAACTTTCTGATATTGGAGAATTTGGTTTAATTGAGCGCTTTGCTCCTCTGTTCAAACACCTTATCCCTGAAGGTCTAGAAGGAATCGGAGATGATTGTGCAATCATTCCGATTAATGCGGAAGAGTCTCTGGTAATTACAACGGACCTGCTTGTTGAAGATGTTCACTTTCTTAAAGAACATATCTTGCCGAGAGAGTTAGGCTGGAAATCATTGGCAGTTAGTCTAAGTGACATTGCTTCGATGGGGGCAACCCCTGTCGGTTCTTTTTTATCTATTGCACTTCCTGAAAATATCCCGGTAGCATGGACCGATGAATTTTTTAATGGATATCATGACTTGTCATCTAAAGAGAGTACCCCTCTATTAGGAGGAGATACGACAAAATCTCCTGATAAAATAGTCGTCAACGTTACTGTTGTGGGAAAGATTCTCAATAAGTATATAAAAAGACGTTCGGGGGCGAAGCCTGGTGATCTTATTGCAGTAACAGGCTATTTGGGCGATTCGGCAGCGGGGCTCAAATTGATTCTTTTGGATATGGCTAAAGAAGGGGTTTCGTCTGCTTTAGCCCGCTCACATCATATGCCTGTCCCTCATATTAAAGAAGGGAAATGGTTGTCTTCGTTAGCTGAAGTCCATGCTATGATGGATGTTTCAGATGGAATCAGTTCAGATCTGGATCATATTATGAAAGCTTCGAATTGCCATGCAGAAGTATGGCTTGAAAAACTTCCTGTTTCGGATCATTTAACCAAAGTGTCTCTTGAAAATGGATGGGATATATATTCTTTGGCTACCGGAGGAGGGGAAGATTATGTGCTTTTGCTTACGATCGATAAAAACATGGAGCAGGAAATAAAAAATGAGTTCTTTAAACTATTTGGGAAAGAACTTTATATCATTGGTGAAGTTAAAGAAGGCTTACCATGTGTTGATTGGATGTTGAATGATGAAAAAGTAGATCTCTGTAAAGGATTCAATCATTTCGGATAAGGATTTAACTGATCGTTGCGAATGCTGTTTTTGTCCTGTGTAATCTGTCAGGTCGTTTTGACTAATGGGTAAAAAAGATATACAACAGTTCTTGCAGCCGGCTCGGATAGTGGGAGAGGTGCAGGAATTTCCCATTTGTGCCATTAATGCGTTGGCTTTGTCAGTCTGATTTTAAATCTCTGCTATTGCATTAAAAAAGAAGGAGGAAAGCTTTTAGATGACAGGTGAATAGTTATAAGTTTGCAGCGTGTAATAAAATAAGATTTTGGGGATGAATATATTTCTACTTGTACTTGGGGTTTTAGCAGGAATAATGTCAGGGTTGTTCGGAATAGGAGGGGGAGTTGTAATAGTTCCTTCTCTAATTATGTTCTTTGGAATGGGTATAATTCAGGCAAATGCTACCTCATTGGCTGCTTTATTATTACCCGTGGGTATATTAGGAGTAATGCAGTACTATAAGGCAGGTTTGATTAATATCCGGGTGTCGGTATTAATTACCATTGGATTGCTTCTGGGTTCAGGAATCGGAGCAGAATTTGCTGTTCATGTACAGGCCAAAGTCCTCAGTTTTCTTTATTGTGCCTTTTTGCTCTATATAAGTTATACCTTTTTTGAAGTTAAGACATGGTTTAAGCAGAAAGAAAAAGTTGAACCAAAGGTCCGTAAGGAATTCAAATCGATAATGCCTTATCTACTGGTCGGTTTCTTTGCAGGCATCATTGCCGGATTATTTGGAAAAGGCGGGGGAATTGTGATTGTTCCAATCTTGATCGGACTTTTTCATTATAATGCACGTGAAGCGACTGCTACTTCCCTGGCCGCCTTACAACTTCCGGTCGGTTTGCCCGGCGTAATGGTTTATGCACACAATGGAGTGCTCAGTCTCTTATTTGCAGGACTTATCGGAGCCGGTATTGTAATAGGGACCTTTTTCGGTACGAAGATTGCAATCCAACTTCCATCTAAAATATTTAAAAGAGCCTATGCTGTTTTTCTATTAGCGGTAGCTGTCTTCCTGATTGTAAAATAGTGTTCCGAATCAATAAGAAACTACTCTTTTTATTTGCCTCCCAATTTCAGGATTTTAATTGTTGACGAGGCCCCTTCGACTGCTTCTGGTTTGGCAGAATTAATTAGTCCAGAGATTACACTAAGGGATTTCAACACCTTGTCGGTGAGCTTACACTAATAAAAGTTGTCAATAAAAGAACTGCTGAAATTTAGGCGAAAACTAATGTTGCCTTCTGAAAGTCCTATGCATTCTTTTTAAAAATATTTGAGGTGTCCATTCCAGAACAACCATTCTGCGTATGGTTTGTAGCGGGAGGATTGAATCGCGTTTTGATAGAAGCGTAAATGAAAGCTTAAAATATTTACTTAGTTCCTTTGCGCTTTTCTGATCATAGATGCCGTATGG
>JAUZOB010000397.1 GCA_030706665.1 Bacteroidota bacterium | reverse complement strand
TGTATAAATCCTAATCCGAATCCTTTCCAGGTGTATTCAGCTACTAATACTGTCCCATTTTTCTCTTTCTCAATGGTAAGTATAGCGGCTTTATTATTTGATTTTTTTACTCTGAAGTCAATTAGGGGTTGTGAGACTCTTGACCCGAGCCATAACGGACGAGGGTAACCTTCATAATTTTTAAAAATGAAGATTCTTTTCGCCAGGTGAGGATCAAACCGAGTTGTTTTAATTACGCCTATCAGGATATCCTGAGAACCATCTCCGTCAATATCACCAATTTCTGTTCGATAAATAGGGTAATCAAGGGGCCATCCCGCTTTTAGAACTGATCTATTGTGTGTCTGAGATTCAATATATAGAATGTTCTTATCCTGCTTTTGATTAGTGATATATATAGAGTACTGGATGCTATCCTTCAGGATTGATCCGATCGGAATGTTTTTTGACGTATGGGAAGGCTCAACGGTGCTGCCGGCACTAAGAATGGAAAGCATTATTCCAAAGAACAGCAGTATTGTTCTTTTCTTCCTGAAATAGGAATTGGACAGAATAATTCTTTTCATAAGACTTCGACCATTACTTAAAAGACAATCCGCATTGATAGAGGATTTTTTCTTTGTGTGTTATCTATAGTCAAAATTATGAAATAATTGAGATGTACACAAATATATTTTAAGTTTAAAAATAAGTGTGATGCGTGTTTGTGAGGTAACTGTTAAATAAGCAAGTTTTTGTGATTGTAGCCATTTTTAATCGAAGTGAATATATGTATGCCTTTTTTACATTTAGAAGTATAATATTGGCCGAAGATGATACTATTATACTATTCATCTCACTTTATAAGTATATTCAAAATCCGTTTAAAGATAAGAATCAAACTCCATAGGCTAGATTGAAACAGTTTATAAAGCACATGAAGAAGAAGTCTGGTTCTCAATACATTCTCAGATCTTTAATTCGGATGTAAAAACTGATATTTTTCAATCATTGAAATATTTGGCAAAAAGGATGGTGGATGCTTCTATGATTAGGACTGTTTAGCCATAGAACAATAAAAATGCTGATCTCATCAATATTCTAAAATCCTACCAGCTCCATTCCTGAGGTTTGCAGGTGCTTTCCAAAGCTTTTTCTTCTGCATCCGGAAGTTTGGGGAAGAAATCGATTCCGGTAACCTTCTCAACACTGTCAACTGAAACTGCGTAACTTTCCAATGGTTTCATCGATTTTGCATTAGGCATTAAGAACCCAATAGCCTTGATGCCGGGAGCCCGATAGTCAAGGATTACTTTATAATAATATTTGGGTACAGAAACTTTATGAGGTCCTATGGTTGACAACCCTTTGGTTAGCACCGGACCTGTAACTACATATATATCCTGGTTCTCAATAGCCCACGCACGAACTCTTTCTTCCAGCTTCTTCCATATTCCCCGGTTAAAAGCGGGAACCTGCGGACTCATATTGCTGTAGTAGAAACATTCAGCCATCGCTTTGGGCGACCATTCCATATCCGCAGCCGGCGCCAGATGCCCACGATCGTATCCGGAATTCTTATAATCTTCGTCAGTTGCAGAACCTGTCGGAACATCGGGATCAGGTACAAACTTGTTACTTCTTTTGACAACAGGAACGGTTTCTTCTTTGGTTAGCTCATAAGCAACCCAATTGGCCTGTTCATTGCGTTCATTATAAGATAAGGTAAATCCGGTATGTTTCACAATTTCTTCATTGGGCAGGAGGGCCGGAATCTCAAGGTGTTCAATTCCTTTTGAGGGTGCCTGTATTTTTGATGCCTTTTGCTTTTCAATCCAGCTAATCTGAGTGATTCCTATTGCGAAGGACAGAATAAAACCAAATAATATGAGTCTTTTCATCGGATACGAAATATTATTTTATGCAAAATAAATAGATTTTAAAACAAAAAGAAGATTTTGGAGCATCAAGAATTCACCCTGTTAACTTCTTACATTTAAAATAATTTGAAAACTTCATGAAACTGGATAATTATACTCCCCAAAAAGAGAGACTATTTCAATAATGCCCATAACTTCTTTAAGTTTCGCGATAATTTATTTCCCGTTTTAACGGTAAATCATCAATGATAAAGTAAATGAATCAATGTTGATAAATAATTTTTCTTGGGCAATATTCCTTTTGATCCCATAAAATCAAGATTGAATGCTTATTTTCTTAATATATGATAAAATGTATAAATGTTTGATAATTAGCATTTAGACACTTTAAGGTATTTTTATTATATCATTGATAGTTAATATTTTAGTGGTGTTATTGGGCAATAATTGAAACAACAATGACTACTGGAACTTATTTTAGTAGACTAAAATTCTTCTGTATACCGATTCTAGTAAAGATTCGCAAATGTGTATACTAATTTTAGGAATGCACAAGTAAAGCACAACTACCGTTGATCTACCGTTCCTTTACCCTTCCTATATCCATTGGGTAGTTGAAAGGTTGTTTAATGCTAATTAAAATAGGGAAAATGTTGGGAAAAGAGTGTCAGTATAATATTTGACAGTACCAGTTTTTTTCGAAGAATAAGTTATACATCGAACTCACGTTCATGAATAAATATAGAGTTGTGTTTTTCTGATATACCCTATGAAATTTGAAGAGGGAGAGTGACAATTACAGACAAATGAAAGATTGTTGAACGTTTCATTGGGTATAATTCTAGCAGAATTACCACCTTTTAATTAAAGGTGTTTTTGAAAAGTGAATCACCGAATATTAATATGGAAGAGCTGGCGTAGTGGTTCATACTTTGTGTTTTTAGTAGAAACAAAATTCATCTTGATGAAAACTGTTAATTCATTCGGACTGTTTGACGAACATTTTTGACTTGAATGGTTTGCTTAATTAAATGATCTTCTGGTCAACCTTGCAGAATATATTGATGGGGAAATATTTAAAGAAACAATCAATAAATCTT
>JAUZOB010000396.1 GCA_030706665.1 Bacteroidota bacterium | reverse complement strand
GCATCGATTCAGGCTGTTACAACTGGAGCTTACAGAACAGTTGAATACATTAAAAAGAACATAAATCTAGACCCTGATGCAGATATGAGTGCTTCCCTTCAGAAATCAAAGGAAGTCGTGAAAATTTGTACTACATACGCCCAAAAAGGGATGTTTAATATCTTTATTGCCATCTTCTCTTTTGCTCTTGCATTTGCCTTCTTTTCAGCTCCTGTTCACCTGGTTCCCGGAATGTCGGCACCAGAAGCATTAAAGGCATCGATTGCGGCTTCTTTCTTTGTGAGTTATCTGATTTCAATTGCTGTATTTGGTTTATTCCAAGCTATTTTTATGGCAAATGCCGGTGGCGCCTGGGATAATGCGAAGAAAGTCGTTGAAGTTGATCTTCGCGAAAAAGGGACCGATCTTCACAATGCAACTGTCATTGGTGACACTGTGGGAGATCCGTTCAAAGACACTTCTTCTGTTGCTTTGAATCCGATTATCAAGTTCACTACATTATTTGGATTACTGGCAATGGAGATCGCTATTTCTCAGAATTTCCGTGCAATTGCTCCTTATGTGGGTAGTGTGTTTTTCATCATTGCTCTCATTTTTGTTTATCGTTCATTTTACTGCATGAGAATTAAAAAATAATTCTTCATGATCCTATATAGACAGAGGGTGTTCCATCATTGGAACACCCTCTGTCTATTTGTTGCTAATTACAAATGAGATGAAAAGATATTGTTTTTTGTTTGCAGCTTAACGTTTCTCTTTGTTTACTAAAGATAAGAATTCAGAAGAGGTTTAGTTTGTAGCATGAACCTGTAAGGATTTCAGCTGCTTTAATTGTATGGAATTCAAAGCTAGTCCGATTTACAGTTTATGAATCGCTTTAAAAGAATGTTCTTCGAGTTGTAGAATTCAGAAGTTCTTCGATTTGGATTGACAAATTATTAATCAGTCTTCAATTCTTTATTTGAAGCGATCACATAAATAAGATAATTCGTATACCAGGATTTCTTAAAAAAGTAAAATTGTCAATGTCAGTTCTCTGGTGGAAGTGTTATAAAGTCACTTTTAATTACTCCTTTTTGTTTCCAGTTCCCTTTTATATAATAAATCCAACAGAAAAGAACTCCTGGAATCCATGAAATTGGTTCAGACCAGAATATCCCGTTAACTCCTATTTTGCCAGATAAATAAAAGGCCAGGGGAACTCTAATGATCCATAATGTTATAAGGGTAACCAACATGGGGATTAAAGTAGCTCCGGCTCCTCTCATGATTCCATAGAAAGCAAACATTATCGAGAATAGTAGGTAAAATGAGGTAACAATGAGAAGATAGTCTGAGCCGATTCTAATTACGCTTTCTTCCGAAGTAAACATTCTCATGAGAGTATCTCTTGTTAAAACAAGTATTGCTGAAATAAACAGACAATAAATACAAGAGATGATGAGAGTAGAATAAAGTCCTTTCTTAATCCGGATGCTTTTCCGAGCTCCCAGATTCTGTCCGGTGAAACTTTGCAAGGCAGATGCAAAAGTCATTGCAGGCATGCGTGCAAAGGAGTCGATTCGGATTCCGGCTGTAAATGCTGCGACAGCATTTGTTCCAAAAGTATTTATAATTCCCATAATTGACATCATGCCGATTGCTACCAACGATTGTTGTAAACCAGTAGGTAATCCGATCCGGACACAATCTTTGAATATCACTCTGTCGAAGGTGAGAGATTTTAGTTTGAGACTCACCAATGGGTGTTTTTTATTCAAATAAATTATCGAGGCAATAAAGGTTGACGATTGTGAAATTACCATTGCGGATGCGATCCCTGCAATTCCCCATTTAAAGACAAGAATAAAGAGCAGATCCAGTATTATATTGCTGGTAACTGCAATAATCATAAACCACAGCGGATTTTTAGAGTCTCCCAGTCCTCTTAATATGGAACTGATCCCGTTGAACCCGAACAGAAAGATCATGCCGGCAAGATAAATTCTTAGATAGATCAGGGCATCGGGCATTACTTCTTCCGGTAGTCGGAGAAGGATAAATATATGACGGGAAAGCATAATCCCGATAATCGAGATAACTATTCCTGCGAAAAAGAAGAAAATATAGATTGTGTCAATTGTCTTGCGAACCTTATCATGATCTTTTGCTCCGAAATATTGAGCAATTATAGTGGAGGCGCCCGATCCGATTCCGATGACAAGTGATATTAGTGTATAGATAATAGGGAAAGAGGCGCCAACAGCTGCCAGTGCTGCTTTGCCCAGAAAATTACCGACTATAATACTGTCGATAATACTATAAAGATTCTGAATGAGGTTTCCCAGTACCAGCGGAATGGAAAACTTCAAAATTAGACTAGTTTCGTTGCCATGCGTAAAATCCTTCATTTTTTCAGTGTTGTCTCTAATTTACAAAACTTATCTTTCTTGAAGAACGGATTTTGTCTATATAAATCTGTGTATTTCCATTTGACCTCCCAATTTTTTTATTTCTTAGAGGAAAGATGATTTCAAAAAAAGAATCACTTTTGCAAAAACTCCTAAATCGATCTCTTATGCGCCATGATGACAAGTTTATGAAGAAAAGAATATTGTTCGTTTGTCTGGGAAATATCTGCCGTTCTCCAAGCGCAGAGGCTGTGATGCAGTATCTAATTAATAAAAGAGGATTGTCAGAAGAAGTCGAATGTGATTCTGCCGGCATTTTATCGTATCATCAGGGAGAAAAAGCTGATTGCAGAATGCAGGTCCATGCATTACGAAGAGGATATCAACTGACAAGTATCTCTCGTCCTGTTAATCCCAAAAAGGATTTTGAAGGGTTTGATATGATTATTGGTATGGATGATCAGAATATCCGAGATCTGCAAAAGCTGACCCGGAATGAAGAGGATGAAAAGAAGATTTATCGAATTATTGATTTCGCGCGAAATACAAATCTCAATTCTGTTCCAGACCCATATTATG
>JAUZOB010000395.1 GCA_030706665.1 Bacteroidota bacterium | reverse complement strand
ATGAGCAGAGTAATGCGTGTGGCAATGCTTACTTCTTCCTTGTTTCTTGTACTTTCTTTTCAGGTTTCTGCATCAACTTATTCAAAGAACACTAAGTTGACTTTGAATATGCAGGAAAACTCGATTAAAGAAGTTTTGCAACGTATCGAGTCTCAGACAGAATTTCGGTTTATCTACGAAAACGAACGGATTAACCTGGATAAACGGGTTAATGTGAATGTCAAAAATCAGACTGTAGAACAGATTCTGAATTATTTATTCAAAAATGAAGGTGTTAATTATTCTATTACCGAACGGAATCTTATTCTGATCAATCCTGTTGAAAGGCAGCATAAAATGAATTCTGCTGCTGTTAGTCAAGGCCAGCAGGAAAAAGGAATAAAAGGAAAAGTAACCAATGCTCAGGGTGATCCGCTAGCTGGTGTAACGGTTGCCGTTAAGGGGACAACAAATGGCACGGTTACGGATATTAACGGAGAATATACTTTAGCCAATACTCCAGAGAAAGGATCCTTATTGTTTTCTTTTGTAGGGATGAAGACTAAAGAAGTTGCCATCCAGGGCAAGTCGTCTATCAATGTCAGTTTGGAAGAAAGTGCATTTGGTTTGCAGGAAGTTGTTGCCGTCGGATTCGGAAAGATGAAGAAAGTGAATTTGACCGGTGCGGTTGCATCTGTTAATTCTAAGGAATTAGAATCTCGTCCGGTTCAAAATGCAACACAAATGCTTCAGGGAATTGTTCCCGGTTTGAATATAACCCAGAACAACGGAAGTCTTGAATCTCGTCCTACCATTAATGTGCGTGGTATTGCCACAATCGGACAGGGATCAACCGGAACTCCGTTGATTTTGATTGACGGGATGGAAGGAGATATCAATGCACTGAATCCTCAGGATATTGAAAATATCTCTGTACTGAAAGACGTCTCTTCTTCATCAATCTATGGATCACGTGCTCCTTTCGGAGTTATTTTGGTTACAACCAAAAAAGGGAAAGAAGGGAAAACGGTAATTAATTATAACAATACCATGAGGTGGAATGCTCCAATTGGAATGCCTCAGATGATGGACTCTTATGAATTTGCAACCTTTTTTAACGAAGCAAGTGTAAACAGCGGTTGGGGAAAATTCTTTTCTGACGAGCGGATGCAACGTATCAAAGATTACCGTGACGGAAAGATAAAAACTTCTACAATTCCGAATTCCAGTAGTCCGAATTATTGGGCTGATGGGTATGGAGACGGAAATGCAAATGTCGATTGGTACAAAGCGATTTATCGCCCTAGTGCATTCTCTCAGGAACATAATATGAGCGCCAGCGGAGGAAATGAAAAGACACAGTATTATGTGTCCGGAAATTATCTCGGGATGAATGGATTAATGCAGTTTAACCGGGATTTGTATGACCGTTATACTTCTACAGTAAAAGTTTCTTCAAAAATTACGGATTATGCGACCCTAAGTGTCAACAACCGCTGGATCAGGGAAGATTATGGCCGTCCTTCTGCTTTAACTGGTGGACTTTATCAGGACTTAGCCCGTCAGGGTTGGCCAACTTCTCCACTTTATGATCCAAATGGCTATCTATTGTCTTCTCCTTCACCCGCCCTTGGTTTAAGAGATGGAGGACGTGATAAAACCCAAAATGACTGGTTGTACCAACAAGTGCAGTTAACTTTGGAACCGATAAAAGGATGGAAGACTTTCGGTGAATTGAATTACCGGACTCATAATACTTTCCGTCACTGGGATACTCAGAAGACTTATAACCATGATGTGAATGGAAACCCATATGTTTATAATTCATATACCGATGTTTATGAGTATGGATATCGTGAAAACTATATCAATACAAATCTTTACTCGGAATATGCCACCCAGATCGGGAATGGACATAATGTGAAATTCTTACTTGGTCACCAATCTGAATTTGGTAAATATCGTGACCTTTCTGCTGATCGTCAGGGAATTATGGTAGCGTCACTCCCGGTTGAAAATTTAACTTCCGGAACAGATTACAATGGAAAAATTGTAGCACCTACCGTATCGGGACAATACCAGAGTTGGTCAACCGAAGGTTATTTCGGACGTGTCAATTATGATTATAAAGGGAAATATTTGTTGGAAGGCAACCTTCGCTACGACGGGACTTCACGCTATCGCTCTTATATGCGTTGGAAATGGTTCCCTTCTGTTTCTGCGGGATGGAATGTTGCACGCGAAGAATTCTTTAAACCATTTACTGATGTGGTCGATAACCTGAAACTTAGGGTTTCGTACGGTGATTTGGGTAACCAAAATACTTCAGGCTGGTATCCAACCTATCTGACAATGCCTGTTGGAACTGCTAACGGTTCATGGTTGGTAAACGGTGCAAAACCCAATACCAGTAGCGCTCCTGGAATTGTTAGTCAAGCGATGACATGGGAGAGGATTAAAAACTGGAATGTTGGGACTGACCTTACCATGTTTAATAACAAGTTGAGCTTAACAGCAGATTATTTTGTCCGGAAAACATTAGATATGACCGGCCCGGCTCCCGAACTTCCTCAGATCCTTGGGACTGGTGTTCCTTCCGCGAATAATACTGACCTGAAAACATATGGTTTCGAGTTGAGTGTTGGCTGGAATGATCGTTTGGCAAACGGTTTGGGATATAGCGTTCGCTTTAACTTGTCTGATTCACAAACCAAAATCCTGAGTTATCCAAACCCAACCGGAACATTAGATTTATATCGTACCGGACAACTGACGGGCGAGATCTGGGGGTATGAAACCATTGGGATCGCAAAAACAAAAGCAGAAATGGATGCTCATTTAGCTACTTTACCTAATGGAGGACAAGATGCATTCGGAACTCAGTGGGAGGCTGGTGATATCATGTATAAAGACCTGAATAAAGACGGAAAGATTGATTGGGGTGCATGGACAGCAAAAGATCATGGTGATGCTAAAATTATCGGAAACAGTACTCCTCGATTCCCATTTTCT
>JAUZOB010000394.1 GCA_030706665.1 Bacteroidota bacterium | reverse complement strand
GGACCTATTCACTTTCATGAGAAACGAATAACATTCAATTTGATTTCTTAAATGAAACGTTTATCGAATAATCCGTAGTAACATGTGAAAAGGTATATTGCTCCCCTTGGAAATTCACCGGCACTCCATTAATAAGAACTTTATCTATTTTATATCCGTTACTTGCGACAATGTTATAAACCTGTCTGTTTCCATACCCGACCTCAACATCTCCATTAGGAGTAATCATTCCTCCCTTCCCGGCAGAAGCAGTGATTTTACAGTTTCTTTCTCCAATATTATTCCAGATAGGATTGTTCCCTTGCACAAAATGGATCGGGACAGAATTATGCTCTACATTAAGCCATGTCGTATATTCTTCTCCCTTATCCCCTGCACTTGAATAATCAACCAGAGCTACCAGTTTCCCCCCTGTCGTAGTAACCAATCCATAAAACCAAAATTCTTTATTATCTTTAAAAACAATTTTTCTCACATTCGAGACATCTAATCTATAATCAGAATTTTTACCACAGACAGTATCCATTGCCAGCAGAATCGGTCCATAATAAATAGATGTCTTATTTGCAAAGTTCCCTTCTCCAATCCAGAAGTGAACTGACATATCGAATTCAACTTTTACCACATCTCCTTTCTTCCATATTCTGTCTATTACGCAATAATCGCCCGGCATAACATTCTTTAAAGTTTTTCCGTTAACTTTTACAGTCGTATTCGCAGACCAGACCGGAATTCGAAGATTTAGTTTAAACCGCTCGCTCTTAACCGGATTAAGTGTAATCTTAACAGATCCGCTTTTCGGATATTCTGTTTCCTGAAGGATTCTAATCCCTGTTCCATGGGGCGTTTTTGTTTCGGCATTCGATGCACCATAATAGTTTAAATACAGGTTATCCTTATCGTTCAATACGGCCCATTCCGTTAGCTGGCTAAGACCTCTGTTCCCATTTGCCTGACAACAGCTAAGCTGTTTTCCTCCTACAAATCCTTGTTCGGCCAATGTAACCAAAGCTGAGACTCTGTTCCCTTCAGAATTATTCATATAGGTAAAGTCATGATCACCCAAGAGACTGCCCAATGCTGCATTATAATAGGCAATCTCTAATTCATCTGCCACATAGGAAATCTTGCTTGACTTCAAGTATTCCGTAGAATAGGCCATCCACGCAACTGTACTGCACGTTTCGCTACCATGCCCATAGATATCGCCGGTTGCTCCTTCTCCAGTCCCGAAACCTCCGAAATTATGCCGGTCATACTGAATGATACTCCACCAAAAATGCTCTAAATATTTATAGTAGTCCGGATTGCCAGTTATCTGATACAAGGAAGAAAGGCTCATTAACGGATGCAAACTTTCCCACCGGGGCTGGTTCGAGTGACAAAAGGCTTTTCCTTCAGAGGCTGCACCCAGCCAGTCACAAGCAATTTTTCGTTTAGTATAAAAATCATCATATTCAAGCTTCCACTCCTTCAGTATGTGTTCACAGGCATCAAGATATTTTTTGTTTCGTGTTTTCTGATAAAGAATTGCAAAAACATGACATATCGCAAAATTACATTCTGCCCAGTTCTGAGAAACAAAAGTTTGGTTTCCAAGAATAAAATAATTATAAATGCAATCAGCGGCCTTGAGAGCCACTGACAATGCATCTTTATTTCCAGTAATCTTATACCATTGATACAAACCATAAATACAATGATATTGTCCCCAGGTATCCCACTTATTCTTATCCCCGTTAAATCTTGTAGCTTTAGACCAGGGGCCAAGATACCCATCAGTTCCCTGAACAGATCTAAACATTTGAACCATTTTATTCCCTGCGGCTAATGTATTCTGATTGCCAGATGCTCGAAATGATTGAGCCATTCCGGTAAGAATCTTGCCTGGGAACTCTCCGTACCACATACATTTTGCCAGCGTATTTCCTTCCGGATTAGCAAAAGCTTCAAACATATTAGGATTATCCTTAAGTGCATTCTGCAGCCAGGAAGTTTCGTTAGCAGAGAGCAACTTCCCTACATATCCCCCCAGATGTAAGTTGGTTAAATGATTCTCACTTGCTTTCAATACCCGGATATCAGATTTTGATCTTTGAGTAATATTCCCAGCTATACTTACTTTCTTTTTTGATGAGCCCCTCGCTTCAACTGTTTGAGATATTATTCCCAAAGCGAAAAAGATAACGATGATATTTATTATATTGCTCTTCATCTTCTTTACATTTCTTGTTTAACATCCCGTCAAAATGCAATAAGCAGACAACTAACCGCTTATCAAGACATTTTTCCCGATACCAGACATTAATTTCCAAGACTCCCTTACAAGTCAATAATACACTGTGTGTCAGTCATCAACACATATTCCAGCAAATATATGTATTTAATCAAAATATCCAATAAATATAATATGAGAGTATCTTTCCTTATTCCATTGAATTCAACACCTTTCTAAAATCCAATGAACCCGATTTAATTGCGATGCATCACATTAAATGCAAAACATCATGTTTAATCCAATATCAAGATAACACACCATGGATAATCTTGTCAGTGTCTTCAATCTCACAATCAGACTCAAAGCAGATTTTTAATGGAATAAGATAATCGAATAAAAACAGAACCAGGAATGCGACAGGATTCGATTTGTAATGATCAGGGATCTGCAATCTAGAGACTTTTACAATAAATAAAAGAGCCAGAGTTTGTGCATATTGATATATCACACAAACTCTGGCTCTTTTATCTAATCTAACAATACGTGAACTACAATTAGATCTGTTTTCTTCTATGCTATTTAGGAAGTTTTACCACCTGTCTTTTCCCGGAATATTCAACACTCGCACTCGGGTAATTAATTCCGGCAAGCCCTTTCTTCCCATTTCCTATTACAATATTAAATTTCCGATTGCGTAACATCCCTCTGAAGAAACCTCTGCGATCGCCAAATACCAGTTCTCTCTTAGTTTCATTCCAGGTAATCGGGATCTC
>JAUZOB010000393.1 GCA_030706665.1 Bacteroidota bacterium | reverse complement strand
TGTGAGGGCATAGATCAATACCGGAAGAAATATACTGACCGAGATAAACCCTATCAGGTCAAAGTTCCTGACATTCTTGTTCCTATATTCCCGTTGAATGATGATCGTTGCAAGGAGTCCGAGAATCCCTACGGGAACATTCACATCAAAGATTAACTGCCAGCTAAAGTTATCAACCAGATAGCCACCGATCAGAGGACCGAAGGACACGGATGCCGCGGCTGCGATTCCCCAGAATCCAAGAGCGAGCCCTCGTTGCTGCGGAGGAAATTCATGAGTGATAATTGCCATCCCGATCGGTTGGATCGCTCCTGCTCCCAAACCCTGAATAACCCTGGCTAAGATGAGCATATTCTCGTTTTCAGCTAATCCGCATAGGAATGATCCGAATGTAAATAGGAGCAAGCCCATGAAGTACATGCGTTTATAGCCGAATCGGTCGGCAAGCCAACCGGAGGTCGGAAGCATAACTGCCATTGCAAGCATGTATGCAGTCAGGACCCATTCGATTTTATCCAGCCCGACTCCGAAAGAAGCCATAATTTTAGGGAGACCCACGTTGACAATGGTTGCATCGAGTACAGCCATAAATGTCCCGATCATGATATTCCCCAAAAGCCACCATTTGTAGCTTTTACTGCGTGGATGAAAAGAAGAGTCCCTATTCCGGATAAGCCTTCGTATTCGGTGCGAAGGAGTTATTCTTGCCATAGAGTTAATCTTTTACGATTTTTACGACAACCGACATTCCTGAAAGAAACTTATAATTCGTCTTGTCCGATTTGTTTTCAGGCCCGTCAATTGACACTTTTAATTGAATACGTTGCGTAACTTTCGTGAAGTTTCCCGAAGCATTGTTTGCCGGGATCAAAGAGAATTGCGATGCAGTATTCGAACCGATTGAATAAACTTTCCCTGCAAACAGAACTCCCGGATAAGCGTCAACCGTATAACGGACCCGTTGATTCAGATGAATCTTCGAAACTTTGGTTTCTTCCATAAAGACTGACACCCATAGCTTCTGACTATTGGTAATGGTTAAGATCGACTGTCCCGGTTGTGCGACGTCGCCTGGGAGCAACCATCTTTTGGCGATGATTCCTGTTGACGGTGCAATTAATTTGGTATTTCGAAGTTGAGTTTCAACAATCTCAACCTGTTTCTGAGCGCTGGTTATAGAAGCCTGAGCACTTACAACCTGAGCTTTCGAAACATTTAATTGCTTTTTGGCAGCACTCAGCTGAGCTTTGGCTGATTCATTCGCTTTCTGGGTGTGCTCATATTGTTCTTTCGTAATTACATCACCTGCATATTGGTTTTTAGCGCGGACAAAATCTTCCTGAGCTTTTGCAGCTGCAATTTCCAACACCTTGATGCTTTCATGGTCGTAATTATATTTCGCTACAGATTGAACCTGAGAAGCAGCAGCCTGCTCTTTTAAAGCAATCAGTTGGTACTTTTGTGCCAAAAGATCGGTACTGTCAAGTTCTGCCATTAGAGTTCCTTCTTTTACCGAGTCTCCTTCATCTGCGTACAGATGGGCAATTCGTCCGAGGATCTTTGAACTTACTGATACATTATCCGAGTCGATGTGTGCATCGTCGGTTGTTATATATTTTGAATATTCGCTATACCAGTAAGCAACACCTGAAAGGACAAATACGGTAATGATGATTAAAGGAATATACATCTTAATCCCTTTACTCTTCTTTTCTGTTTTATTGTTTCTCTCCATAAATAAATATTCTATCTCTGTTTTACTATTATCTTCTTAATTATTCGCAATTCCATTGATGAAGATCTGAGAAAAAATTCTGGCTTTCTCCTGCATACTTTCGTAATCTTCATTTTCTACATATATGATATCTTTATGATGAAGGTTTGATTTTGCAAGACCAATTAACAGTTCCATAAATATCTCTGCAACTTCATCCGAATTCGTAACTTTATAAATCCCTTTCTGCATTCCGCTTTCAATTACTTCTTTAATGAGTATTGTCTCTTTTTTACGAAAATCCAACCCTATATCTCCCATAATCTTTCTTACGCCCATGAATTCTTCAAACCTAAATCGACCAAGATTTAGAAACTTGCGGAAATAGTAGATTCTGATATTGATAAATTCAAGGAGCATGGCCGAAGGATCATTCATCTGTTTAAATTTTTCGGAAATGATATTGAGAAATTCATTCTGTTCCTTCTCGATGACGGCCCGATACAGACTCTCTTTGTCAGGGAAATAATAGTAAAGAGAGCCTTTCGACATTCCCATATCCGAAGCAATCTCTCTCATGGCAGTCTTTTCGAATCCGTAAAGACCAAATCTTTTTTGAGAGACTTCAATAATCTTGTTGATTCGCTCAATATTCTCTCCTGTGTGTGTAATATTCACCATTGTTGTTTTCTTTTGACTGATTACTAAACAACATTCAATTTGACCAAATTGTTTAGCGGGTCAAATGTAAATGCAAATTATATATTTTGCACCTCAGATCCGGCTTAATCGGAGAAGATTTAGGAAATGATTAACGTTCGAAAAGACCATAGAATAGAAGGTCTTTGAAAGGAGGTATGTAAAATTGATAATTATTTACCTCGGAATAACCGTGATTATTTTGTCAAATCTGCTTTTGTCAGATCCGATATAAATAGATTTCACACAGAAGAGGTCTGCTGTAAATGTGGAATGTGAGAATTACTGATTCTTTGTTAAATCAGAAAATATCGGGACTGCTTTACGATGTGTCATCTTTCTACAGAAGAATTCAAAAGCGTTTTCATGATGCATTTGCAGTTCTATCTCATCAAACGGATTATTCTTCCTTCAATTTCTCATTATTCAAAATATAGAATTGCAGGGTAAGTGCGCCAATAAATACTTCAATTAGAAATACGTGAATGTTCATCACGTGTCTTTAATATCCGGCAGTTATACCGGTAAATCAGCTCAATATGGCAAATATTCCCACGCTGATTGATCATTTGGATGGAAGAAGAATCAAATTA
>JAUZOB010000392.1 GCA_030706665.1 Bacteroidota bacterium | reverse complement strand
CAGGATGCACAACGAAAAGTAAATGCAATCCAGAAAAATCTTCCTAAAGACTGTGATCCTCCTTCCTTGCAAAAATTTGACATGAATGATTTTCCGATCATGCAAATCGGGGTAACCTCCAATCTTCCGGAAACCGAATTATATGATTTGGTAAAAAACAGGTTTAAACCGGAATTGAATCAAATCAAAGGGATGGCACAGGTAAAGATGTTGGGAGGTACAGAACGAGAGATCCAAATCAATATCAATTCCAACAAGCTTGAGACCTATGATCTATCAATTTTAAACGTAACAAATGCAATTCAAAAAGCAAATTTGGAATTCCCTACAGGGAAAATAAAAGATGAAGCAGGACAGACTTCAATCCGATTATCCGGGAAATTTATTTCAACAGATCAGATTAATGATTTAGTGGTCAAATATGATAAAAACGACACTCCTATTCGCATAAAAGATGTTGCAGAAGTAACTGATGCACAAAAAGAAGCAGATGTATTTGTAAGAGCAGATGGAAAAAACTCGATCGGATTATTGATTCTCAAGCAATCGGATGCCAATGCAGTTGAACTTAGTAAGTCAATCAGAGAAAAATTAACACAGCTTGAGGAACAATATAAGCCACAACAACTGCACTTCAATATTCCGAAAGACACTTCGATCTTTACAATGGATGCGGCCCATAGCGTATTGGAAGACCTTCTTCTTGCTGTATTACTGGTTGCATTTGTAATGCTTTTCTTCCTTCACAGTGTCAGAAACTCGGCAATTGTTTTATTTGCCATACCAACATCTCTCATCAGTACATTTATCGTAATGTATCTGTCAGGATTCACACTAAATTTATTAACACTACTGGGACTCTCTTTGGTAATCGGGATTCTGGTTGACGACGCAATCGTAGTCATAGAGAATATCCACAGACATCTTGAAATGGATAAATCGGCAGTCAGGGCTTCTTATGATGCGATTCGGGAAATCGGACTAACCGTCTCCTCGATTACATTAGTAATCGTGGTCGTTTTCGTCCCCGTTGCAATGACCACAGGTCTTGTATCCGATTTATTACGAGAATTCTCAATCACAGTAGCAATCGCAACATTGTGTAGTTTATTCGTATCATTCACCCTTGTTCCACTGCTATCCTCAAGATTTTCAAAACTTGAACGATTGAACCCCAATAAACCAATCGGCATGTTTGTACATAAATTTGAGAGTGGAATAGATCACTTCTCATCATTTATGCAACATACATTAAGTTGGGCTTTCCGTCATAAAATAATCACTTTGGTTTCAGTCCTGCTATTGTTCTTCTCTTCTTTTCTTTTGGTCGCAAAAGGATTTATCGGAAGTGAATTCATGAATGCAGGTGACCGAGGCGAATTTATGATAGAGCTTGAACTTCCTAAAGATGCTACTCCTGAGATGACTAATCAACTTGCAAGTCAGGCAGAAAAATACATATTAACCATTCCGGAAGTCACGAATATGTTCTCTATCGTAGGAACTACACTCATTTCTCAAGAAGGTCAAACCGTTCCACGAAAAGCACAAATCAACGTTAAATTGGTTAATTCCGACAAACGGTCTGTCAGTTGCGATCTAATTTCAAGACGCACCAAGATAGCCCTGGAGCAAAGGCTTGTGGACTGTAAAGTAAAAGCATTACCGGCCAGTTCTTTTCAAGCTCCGATACAGGTTATTCTTCAGGGATCCAATGTTCCGGAACTTATGAAATGGTCAAAAATTATCAAAAAAGAAGTTGAAGCAGTTAAGGGAACCTCCGAAACCGATTTATCTGTTGAAGATGGAAATCCGGAAATACATGTAGAAGTAGATCGTGATAAAATGGGAGCACTGGGAGTCGATATTGCAACGGTTGGGATGACAATGCAGACTGCATTTAGTGGAAATAACGATGCAAAATTCAAAGACAAAGGTGAAGATTACGACATCGAAATAAAATTGGATCAATTCGACCGTCAAAACATTAACAATATTTCAAGATTAACGGTTCCAAATAAGGATGGGAAGTTAATACAGATCGGGCAATTTGCAACAATCACCGAAGGGACAGGTCCTTCTCAGCTTGATCGAAAAAACAGATTTCCGTCAGTATCTGTAAATTCATATACACTGGGACGTCCTTCAGGAGTAATCGGAGAAGAAATTAAAGAACGTTTGGCACATTTAAATATTCCAGGCGACATTACAATTTCATATGGAGGAGATCTTGAAAATCAAACTAAAGCATTTGCCAGCTTACTATTTGCATTGATTATATCAATCTTTGTAGTCTATTTGATTATGGTTGCATTATACGATTCGTATGTATATCCGTTTGTCGTTCTCTTCTCAATTCCTCTTGCACTAATCGGGGCATTACTAGCACTCGCTCTGGCCAAACAGACCTTGAGCATCTTCACCCTCCTGGGAATGATCATGCTAATCGGACTTGTTGCCAAAAATGCAATTTTAATTGTAGACTTTGCAAATCACATGAAAAAAGAAGGACTAAAAGTTAAAGAAGCCCTGTTTGAAGCAAGTCGGGTTAGATTTCGTCCAATCTTGATGACAACATTAGCAATGATCTTCGGAATGCTTCCTATTGCTCTTGCGACAGGTCCCGGAGCCGAATGGAAAAATGGACTTGCATGGGTACTTATCGGTGGATTGGCAAGCTCACTCTTTCTGACTTTGATTGTAGTCCCATTGGTTTACTACATCTTTGATCGAATTCTCGAAAGGTTCCATTTGATTCCAAAACCCCACGAAGAAATAATAAACTTATAAAAATACTCCCAAAACATGCAGGCAATTCTTCATAATTAAAGGTTCAGACACTTCACACACTTCACATTTCCCAATTTCTACACGCCTGCATGTTTTTTTACTTAAACACATTAAACGATTTCTTATCTGAACACATGACGATCGAAAGCATTTCCTTAAATTTGAGCTTCAATATGGAGGCACTTATATACATAGGAACTGCTCAGTCGCTGTTTGCAGCATTCACGATCTG
>JAUZOB010000391.1 GCA_030706665.1 Bacteroidota bacterium | reverse complement strand
TGCCATAATGGAATAAGAACAATTTAATGAGAGTCTAAATTATGAAAAAAGTTGTGGTTACAGGATTAGGTGCTTTAACGCCTATCGGAAATAATGTGAGGGATTTTTGGAAGAATCTTCTCAACGGGAAGAGCGGAGCTGCTCCCATTACCAGATTTGATGCCTCTAATTCAAAAACAAAGTTTGCTTGCGAGGTCAAGAATTTCGAGCCATTGGAATACATGGAAAAATCGGAAGTAAGAAAAATGGATTTGTTTACGCAATATGCTTTCGCCGCAGTTGATGAGTGTCTGAAGGATTCTTCTTTGGATCTCAATAATTCTGATCTGAACAGGATTGGTGTTGTTTGGGCAACGGGTGTTGGCGGAATTCAGACTCTCGAAGATGAATTGTTTAATTATTGTCAGAATGGCAAGATTCCCAGATTCAGTCCATTCTTTATCACCAAGATGATTCCCAATATCGCTTCGGGACAAATCTCCATTCGCTACGGACTTAGAGGTGCGAGTTATGCAACCTCTTCTGCCTGTGCTTCTTCGAATAATGCAATAGTTGATGCCTATAATCTTATTCGTTTAGGAAAGGCTGATGCTATTCTGGCAGGAGGTTCGGAAGCTGCTATTATTCAGTCTGCAATAGGAGGTTTTAATTCTTTAAGGGCTTTGTCGGTTCGGAATGATTCTCCGGAAACTGCATCCCGACCATTTGACCGCACAAGAGATGGTTTTGTGATGGGTGAAGGGGCAGGAGTTCTGTTGCTTGAAGAATTAGAACATGCAGTAAACAGAGGGGCGCGGATATATTGCGAATTAAGCGGATGTGGATTTGCCTCAGATGCTTACCATATTACCGCTTCGCATCCGGAAGGCTATGGTGCTTCTTATGCTATGGAAGAGGCAATCAGAGAAGCCGGACTAACAGTTGCAGATGTGGATTATATCAATGCACACGCAACTTCTACGCCTGTGGGAGATATTAGTGAGTGTAAAGCAATCAGCAGAGTTTTTAATGATTGTCTGGATAAGGTCCATGTGGGGGCAACCAAATCAATGACCGGACACTTGCTTGGTGCTGCCGGTGCTGTTGAGGCCATTGCTGCGATTCTTGCAATTCATGAAAATGTGATTCCTCCTACCATTAACTTAACCGAATTGGATCCTGAGATTAATCCAGAGCTGCGGGTTTCGACCAATGAGTGTCTTAAAAAAGAAGTAAATGTTGCGTTGAATAATACCTTTGGATTCGGGGGACATATTGTTGTTTCTCTTTTCAAAAAATATTCACAACAATAAAGGTCGATTGAGATAGGAGGATAAAAAAATGTTTAGCTGTCTTTCTTAATCCATGAAGATTTTGATCTCCGTATTTCTGCTTAATTAATTTTTCAGGTATTAAGCAGAAATACGGAGGATAATTAAATAATGGCCTTATTATAAGAAAAATACAATAATAGACCTGGCTGCTGCTATTTCTTAATTGTTTGCATTTTGTTCTTTGCCATCTCTTCGGCATATACTTCATATCCGACCTCTTTGATACGGGCAATACATGCATTCCGATCTGACCGAAAGACTAATGCAAAGATCTTTGAAACGGGGTTGTTGAATTTCTTACACGCTTTCAACTCGGTTTTAGCACAGTCAGCACAGCTTAGATAATTGTTTTCGATACAACATAGCCTGACCTTACACCAGCTAGCTTTTGTGTTTTTCTGACATCCGGGACACTTCCCTTTACGATATGCCCGACAGGCACCACAATACAATCCGCAATAAGCAATTAGACTTTTGTCGATAGGAATCTCTTTTGTTTCTGTTTTTTGTATAGTCATAGTGATCTTTATTGGTTGTTTTCAACGATATTTATATTCTAGCCGGTAACTTTTGAGATCGGATACCGGACCATGAGGTATAGACTCCAATGCAGCATAATGCGGCAAGGATTATGAATATTACATGTATGCTTTCCATGAATTGAGGAAGTATCTCCGGTGAGATTTTAACCTTGCCGACAAATATGGAGATAACCATCATGGTAATTCCCATACTGAAGGATTGTCCTGTAAGTCTCATCGTATTTGTCGTAGCCGATGCCATTCCCAGATGTTTACGCTCAATGGAACTCATGATAACGTTTACATTGGGAGAAGAGAAGATCCCAAATCCTACACCCAGTAAGATTGCAATCAGGATGATTGCTAATATTGGAGTGAAGGGATTGAGAAAAAGCAATAGAAGTAGTCCGACTACTAAGATTGCCATTCCCAGTGTCGCTAATTTCCGTGCATCTGTTTTATCAGACCATTTTCCTGCTATAGGTGATAAAATTGCCTGGGTTACAGGTTGTGCCATTAAGATAATTCCTGCATGTTGGGCGGTGATACCCTTTATGTATTGCAGGTATAGACTTAATAAAAAAGAAATGGCGAAGGTCGCTGCATAGTTTATCAATGCGGCAGTAGAAGCAAATCCAAATACCCGGTTTTCCCAAAATAGCCTGACATTCAGTACCGGAGACTGCAGGTTCTTTTCGTATATCACGAATAGAAACAATGCGATAACACCGGAAGATATCAGAATAAAACCGTTTGTATTAGGCAGATTTGAAAAGCCATAAATAAGCGAAGAAAGTCCGATGCCGTAGAGTAATACCCCTTTCCAATCGAAATGTTCTCCTTTCGATTCAATCCATTCTCCCTTCATAAAGATCAGAACTCCCATTAAAGTAATCAACCCGACAAATGCGGTAATGAAAAACAAACTTCTCCATCCGAGATAATGCGTAAGAAGACCTCCTATAAATGGACCGGAAGAGATGGAAATGTAAACCACTGCAGTATTAATACCGAGTGCTTTGCCTCTTTTCTCCGGTGGAAAAACCGAAGTGAGGATGGCCATATTGGTGGCAAACATCATTGAGGCTCCGATGCCTTGCATTAATCGTGCCGTGATCAGTAAAGCACCGGATGTGGTTAATCCGCACAGTAAAGTTGAAATGGTGAAAAAGAGTACGCCCAGAGTGAATATCT
>JAUZOB010000390.1 GCA_030706665.1 Bacteroidota bacterium | reverse complement strand
TGGCGATTTTCCCGCATTATGGACGACCAATGGTGGTGGTGAAGTAAAATCAGTAAGCATTGCCCCCGGACAATGGTTACACATGAACAAAGAGGGAAGCGTTTATTGTTACACCCAAACGATTGATTTTCCTCAAAATTTTATCATGGAATACGACTTTATTCCTGATGAAAATTTCCAAAGTTCCTTTGAATTATGCCTCTATGAAGAATTGGAAAAGGAAGACCTGACAGATGCTCTTTATCCCGGCAAGATGGGGCTGCAAATATTTATGGACAAGGAAAGTTGGGGGTCTAAAGGTTATATGGATGATGCAAATTCTAAATGGCTTGAAGCACGTTCAACAACAAATCCTGCTGAAGAGGAAAAGGTAAATCATGTTATCATATGGGTTCAGGGCACCCGACTCCGGATTTATCACAAAGGTGCCAAAGTATTGGATTCGCCTACCAATATTTATAAAGGAACAAAATTTAATAAGATTCGCTTTAGTAGTTGGAGCTCAGAATGTAAGCCGTATGTTTCGAATCTGAAGGTTACAACCGCGGCCCCGGATACCAGAAGTAAACTTATTACCGAAGGGAAACTTATCAGTTATGGAATTTACTTTGATGTGAACAAAGATATTGTGAAATCAGAATCATATGGAACTCTTAGTGATATTGCCAAAACACTAAAAGAGAACCCAACTGTAAAGATTAAAATTATCGGGTTCACCGATAGCGATGGTGACGATGCCAAAAATCTTGATTTATCGAAACGTCGGGCAGCATCCGTAAGGAATGTACTTTCCAGTGAATTTGGAATCGAAAATAGCCGTATTCAAACTGATGGCAAAGGAGAATTAGAGCCCATTTCACCTAATACCACTAGCGAAGGTAAAGCTAAAAATCGAAGGGTTGAGTTTATAAAAATCTGAGAATGCGGTAATCTATATGTGCCTTGAGATCCGGGTATGGTCTTAAAACGATCCGTATATTTTAAAAGGTTCATCTAATATTAACTGAATATCCGGATCAAGAGATTATACAATTACGACCCGACTTTTAGGATTTAATGTCGGGTCTGTAATGTTAATACTGTGCCCATACAAGAAACTATAGATTATCGTGTTCATCATGAATCCTGAGAATAAGGGTTTAAATTTCAAATTGACCGAGAGTTAACTATCATGAAACGAATCAGAACAGCGTATCTTCTTGTAATTATATTACTGACGCAATTGCCTGTGTTGGCCCAATCTACTTATGAGCCTCTTCATGGGGTAACGGGATACGATTACAAAATCAAAGGCGAACTGGAGCTTATTTTCAGTAATTCAATAGATTTTAAAAACGGGAATAGAGTAGAAGGAACTTATCGGATAAAATCTCCGGTTGTACTGTCCTTTAATCTGAATGATCTGAAATTCTTTAAGGCAAAACCGAACGAATTTATAGGTTATGTGGAAAATCAATATGATGCGTATTCTGGTTTTGTAGGAGGATTATTTGAAATCCCTCAGGGCGGTTATCAGGAAAATGAAAACTGGATGCAGGTGGAAACTCAATTTAAATCATCGGAGAATGATGTGGTTTCGAAAGTAAATGCCAAAGGTGAAATTTATCCCGTTCTTCAGGTATATTTCTCGGTTCCGGGTTACACTGAAAAGTTAAAGTCAGGTTTGACCGGTTTGCAATTCAGATTGATGATCAAAGGAGTTGCTGATTCAAAATATCATCCGCAACGGAATGTTACAGGAAGTGCTTCTTTTGGCCCGATGAGCCTTACTGAAGGATTCGACCTTCCTGTATCAGTTGGCTGTGGTACTTTTTATGGATCAGATCTGGCTAATGCTTTAATGAAGAACAATCTGCTTGAAGCAGACGCAGCAAAGAAAAAAGAATTTGAGTGTATCTATGAGGCAGAGTATTTCAAAGGACTTCCTCGGATCGATGCCCTGAAATTGGTCAATTTTCTGATAAAACCTGCGGGAAACTACGAGACTCCTATTTCCGGCTCATTCTATTCTGATTCAGAATCCGGTACAGAAAAAGCGACTTATACTGGAAACTTGCGACTATGGGGTGGACAAATTAAGAAAAGTGAATAGAGAATGATCTTTATTTGATAGTCGTTGTGTGTTCGAAGTATATTTTAGAAACTACTTTTATCGGAAATACATCTGAATACCCTGATTGACCTTAACTAAAGATATCTGATAAGAATCTGCAATTTTCTTTTTTGTTTGGGTCAATTGAATTTGAGAGGATGCTATGCAAATGCCATTAAAAAGTGCGTATGTGTTCCATTGTTGGCAGAAAATTCTGTCAGATCAAGGAATTGGCTTGATTTTTCGAGGGAAGGAATAAAAATAGATTGGCGTAACTCGATGCAGATGAAAAATATTTATATATTTGTTGCCACTTGTTGGGGGCATAGCTCAGTTGGCTAGAGCGTTTGACTGGCAGTCAAGAGGTCAGGGGTTCGATTCCCCTTGTCTCCACAAACAAAGAAGGCGATTCATTTGAATCGCCTTCTTTGTTTGTATTCTTTTATCTTGATGATTGATCCTCTATTATTCGTTCTGCCACAATGGGCATCTCTCCTTCGGGACTGTTTACAGTGCCTTTTAGCTTCCCGTCTTTCAATACCATTACAATACACACTTGCTCATTTACTACGATTGCATTCATGGTTAAGGTGTCATTTTTAAAATCAACACTCTGTGATTCTCTTATTTGACCGTCACTAAACATGAAGGCCCCTTTCAGTCCTTCTTTATTATTGAATACAATTTCCCCTTTCTGGAAATTTGTCGGAGCAGTACTTACTTCAAATATCCATTTGCCAATCAAAGTATTGTCTTTATTCTCGTTTTTTACCTGACATATGGCAGTAAGACCAATCAGCATCAATGCAATTCCAAATAAAAATTTCATTTTCATACTTTTTGATTTAAAGGTTCTGTTACGAAATTATCAAATGCAGAAGAATTTAATTCAGCCGGGTTGTCGGGTCAAAACAGATCGATCGTTCAGTACGACCAG
>JAUZOB010000039.1 GCA_030706665.1 Bacteroidota bacterium | reverse complement strand
GTGCGGCTGCCAGTCTTGCAATTGGTACCCGATAGGGTGAGCAGCTTACATAGTTCAGTCCGACAGAGTCGCAGAACTCAACAGAACTGGGTTCACCTCCATGTTCCCCACAGATTCCTACTTTGAGATCATGAAGGGTAGCGCGTCCTCTTTCGGTAGCCATGCGAACTAGTTGTCCGACACCTTCCTGATCCAGTACTTCAAACGGGTCGTATTTCAGTATATTCTTTTCAAGATAGGTTGGAAGGAATTTGCCAACATCGTCACGTGAGTATCCGAATGTCATCTGTGTAAGGTCATTGGTTCCAAAAGAGAAGAATTCGGCACAGGTTGCAATCTGATCAGCCATCAGCGCAGCTCTTGGAATTTCGATCATGGTACCGACCTTGAAATCGATATAATCGTTTCTTTCTTTGAATACGACATCGGCAGTTTGACGGATCAACTGAACCTGAAGTTCAAGTTCTTTTAGTGTGCCGATCAATGGAACCATAATCTCAGGTTTAGCCTCAATGCCGCGTGCTTTTAGGTTAAGCGCAGCTTCAATGATAGCGCGAGCCTGCATTTCAGTGATTTCTGGATAAGTATTTCCAAGCCGGCAACCGCGATGACCAAGCATGGGGTTAACTTCTTCCAGACTGGCTACTTTACTTTTGATCACTTCAACCGGAACGCCCATTTCTTTGGCCATTTCTTCCTGGTTGGCTTGTTCTTTCGGTACGAATTCATGAAGTGGCGGGTCAAGTAGACGAATGGTAACGCCCAGTCCTGCCATTGCTTCAAAGATTCCCTCAAAGTCAGCACGCTGATAAGGAAGGATTTTTGCCAATGCGACTTTTCGTCCTTCAGTATCTGAAGCCAGGATCATTTCTCTCATGGCTTTGATGCGTTCTCCTTCAAAGAACATATGCTCTGTACGGCAAAGTCCGATCCCTTTTGCACCGAAATTACGGGCAACTCTTGCATCTTTTGGAGTATCGGCATTGGTGCGTACGCTCATACGGGTAAGCTTTTCTGCCAGATTCATCAGTTCTCCGAAGTCCCCGCCCATTTCAGGATCCTGGGTTGCTAATTTACCTTCGTAAACTTCTCCTGTTGATCCGTTCAGTGAAATCCAGTCACCTTCGTTAAAGGTCTTTCCATGAGCGATTAAAGTTCTTGCCTTATAATCGATTTTGATTTCACCGGCACCGGATACACAGCATTTTCCCATTCCACGGGCAACAACGGCTGCGTGAGATGTCATCCCGCCTCTGGCTGTCAGAATTCCTTTGGCAACATTCATCCCTTCGAGGTCTTCCGGAGAAGTTTCAATACGGACAAGGATTGTTGCTTTGAAGTTAGAAGCTTCATCGGCAAAGAAAACAAGTTGACCGGTTGCGGCACCCGGTGAAGCCGGAAGCCCTTTGGCCAGAATTGTTGCTTTCTTCATTGCCTCTTTGGTGAATATCGGGTGGAGTAATTCGTCAAGTTTATTGGGTTCAACGCGTAAAAGAGCAGTCTTTTCATCGATGACGCCTTGGCGAAGCAGGTCCATTGCGATTTTAACCATTGCAGCCCCGGTACGTTTTCCGCTACGGGTTTGAAGTAACCAAAGTTTTCCTTCCTGAATGGTGAACTCGATATCCTGCATGTCGCGGTAGTGATCTTCGAGTTTCTGTTGGATGGCCATCAACTTCTGGAAGAGTGGAGGCATGGTTTCTTCGAGGGATGGATATTTAGAAGCGCGTTCATCTTCGGAGATGTTCTGAAGTTTAGCCCAGCGTTTTGAACCTTCGAGTGTGATCTGTTGCGGAGTACGGATTCCGGCAACAACATCTTCTCCCTGAGCGTTGATTAGGTATTCTCCGTTGAAAAGGTCTTCCCCGGTCCCGGCATCACGGGTAAATGCAACACCTGTAGCAGAAGTGTTTCCCATATTTCCGAATACCATTGCCTGAACGTTAACTGCAGTACCCCATTCGTCGGGGATATTATTTAGTTTTCGGTATAAAATAGCACGGTCATTGTTCCAACTATCAAATACAGCCTGGATAGCACCCCATAGCTGTTCCCATGGATCGTTCGGGAAGTCTTTTTTAGTTTGAAGGACAACGGCTTTCTTGAAGCGATCGACCAGAATCTTCAGGTCATCGGTTTTAAATTCATTGTCAAGTTTGATGCCTTTTTCTTCTTTCAGCTTTTCAATAATAGCTTCGAAGGGGTCTATATCCTCTTTGTTTTGAGGTTTCATTCCTAAAACGACGTCTCCATACATTTGGACAAATCGACGATATGAATCCCATACAAAACGAGCATTTCCGGTTTTAAGGGCAAGTCCTTCAACTACCTGGTCATTTAAACCCAGATTAAGGATGGTGTCCATCATACCGGGCATGGAAGCACGAGCTCCAGAGCGTACAGAAACAAGGCAAGGGTTAACTTTATCGCCGAATTTAGTGCCGGTCAGTTCTTCGATGTGAGTAACGGATTCTGTTACTTGCTGTTTTATAAGGTCAAAAGTGTACTCGCGTCCTTTTTCGTTGAAAAGAGTACAAACTTCAGTTGTAATGGTGAATCCGGGAGGCACCGGAACTCCAATCAGGTTCATTTCAGCAAGGTTAGCACCTTTTCCTCCTAGTAAAGCTTTCATTTCAGCTTTTCCTTCTGCTTCACCATTCCCGAATGTGTAAACATACTTAGCCATAGATTTCTTTCGTTTTTTGGTTTTAGAAAAGAGCATAAACGAATTTTCGAATTCTTCGTTTTGTAATTAGATGACTGCTAATGTAACTTATTTTTTTTTTAAAATGAAATTTTCTTGCTTCTGAAATAGGCATTTTTTCGTTAAATCATTTTATTTATAAAATCTTATTTTGCAATTTGTTTTTTTACAGTCTTTTTCGGTTTCATTTTCATACTAAAAAATGAATTGAGAATATTTTTTGCAAAAAACCACACTTTCATTTGAATTATTTGATATCTATAGGGTATATGTCTTTTACCATTCCTTAACATTGATTTTTATCAAAACACCTTGTTTGTTTCTAGTTGTATCGGACAGACGTCAGTCATGCATATCTGGTGTTATCGTTTTTTTCATCGTAATGAGTTTTGGTTTAAAAAAGGATGAAGGTGATTCGTTCTTTCTTATCCGATGTCTTTTTGACTTCATGTTTTTACTTTTTCATGTAAAAATGTCGTTATAAATCAATCTGTTTGCGCCATATTGTCGTATATGTGAATCAGAAACTCGTATGGCAATGATTTTGGTGTGACCATTCTTGAGAAAAAGGAATAATGTTATGAACTTTAATAATTTTACCATAAAATCGCAGGAAGTCATCCAGAAGGCTTCTTTGATTGCTCAGGGGAACAATCAGCAGGCTGTTGAGACCGGGCATATTCTCAAAGGAATGATAGAAGAAGCAGATAACATTACAGATTATTTGCTTCAGAAGCAGAATGTAAACTTATCCATTTTTAAACAGGCGCTTGATCGTATTATCGAAAGCTACCCACGGGTTTCCGGAGGGGAAGCCTATTTCTCGAATGCTTGTACGCGAGCTCTTCAAAAAGCAATATCCCTGGCACAGGAGATGGGAGACCAGTTTGTTTCGGTTGAGCACATTTTGCTGGGGCTTCTTGATGCCGATGATCAGATTTCGAGACTTATGAAGGATAGCGGCATTTCGCCTAAGAGTCTTCGTGCTGCAATAGAAGAATTACGGAAAGGAGCAAAGGTTAACAGCCAGACTGCGGAAGACACCTTCGATTCGTTGAATCGTTATGCAATCAATCTCAATGAAAGAGCTCGCAGTGGAAAGTTGGATCCGGTTATTGGCCGGGACGATGAAATCCGCCGGATCTTGCAGATTATTTCCAGAAGAACTAAAAACAATCCTATTCTGATAGGTGAGCCTGGTACCGGGAAAACAGCTATTGCCGAAGGATTGGCACAAAGAATCGTAAGAGGTGACGTGCCTGAAAATTTGAAGACAAAGCTTGTTTATTCACTCGATATGGGTGCATTGATTGCCGGTGCAAAATATAAAGGTGAGTTTGAAGAACGGCTTAAATCGGTCGTGAATGAAGTCATCAAGTCAAATGGCGAAATTATTCTCTTTATCGATGAGATCCATACATTGGTAGGTGCCGGGAAAAGTGAGGGAGCCATGGATGCGGCAAATATCCTGAAACCGGCTTTGGCAAGGGGCGATTTAAGGGCTATCGGGGCAACAACTCTTGATGAATATCAGAAGTATTTTGAGAAAGATAAAGCTCTGGAACGTCGTTTCCAGATTGTAACAGTTAATGAGCCTGATGTGATGAGTGCGATTTCGATCCTGAGGGGATTGAAAGAGCGGTATGAGAATCATCATAGGGTCAGGATTAAAGATGATGCTATCATTGCTGCTGTTGAGCTTTCTCACCGGTATATCACTGATCGGTTCCTTCCGGACAAAGCAATTGACCTGATGGATGAAGCTGCCTCAAAATTGAGATTGGAAATGGATTCTTTGCCTTATGAATTGGATGAGATTTTGAGAAAGATTAAACAGCTTGAAATTGAACGGGAAGCAATTAAGCGGGAGAAAGATGAAAAGAAACTGACACTTCTCAATGAAGAGATTGCTAATCTGATGCAGGAACAGTCTCAATTAAAAGCAAGATGGGAATCTGAAAAGCAGTTGATTGATGGGATTCAGAAAAATAAAGCAGAGATTGAGCAGTTGAAGTTTGAAGCAGAAGAAGCTGAACGCTCCGGTGATTATGGAAGGGTTGCAGAAATACGCTATGGCCGGATTAAAGGAGCTGAAAGCAATATTGAGCGACTGAAGACGGAACTTCAGACTCTGCAGGGCAATGAAGCCATGATCAAAGAAGAGGTCGACTCGGAAGACATTGCAGAGATTGTATCCAAATGGACCGGGATTCCCGTTTCCAGGATGCTTCAGAGTGAAAGGGATAAACTGCTGAGTCTCGAAAATGAACTGCATAAGCGTGTGATAGGACAGGAAGAAGCTATTGCGGCCGTTGCTGATGCAGTCCGCAGAAGTCGGGCAGGGTTGCAGGATGAGAAACGTCCGCTTGGATCTTTCATATTTCTGGGAACGACAGGAGTCGGGAAGACAGAGCTTGCCAAAGCGTTGGCTGAATTTCTTTTCGATGATGAAAATTTGATGACCCGTATTGATATGTCTGAATACCAGGAAAAATTTTCTGTTACCCGGTTAATTGGGTCTCCTCCCGGATATGTGGGATATGAGGAAGGCGGTCAGCTTACGGAAGCCGTGAGAAGGAAACCCTATTCGGTTGTTCTCTTTGATGAGATCGAAAAGGCTCATCCTGATGTATTCAATGTTTTATTGCAGGTTCTCGATGACGGACGATTGACAGATAATAAAGGAAGAGTGGTGAATTTTAAAAACACGATTGTTGTTATGACTTCGAATATCGGCTCTTCTATTATTCAACAGAATTTCGAACGGATGAATGATAGTAACAGAGGGGAAGTTATCTGGAATACACGGGAGCAATTGATGGAGTTGTTGCGTCGTACCATTCGGCCTGAATTTTTGAACAGGGTTGACGACATAATCATGTTTTCACCGCTTACACTGTCAGAAATCAAACAGATTGTGAAACTTCAATTTGCAACAATCGCCAAACGGCTTGCACTACAGGATGTGAATATAAGTCTTACTGATGAAGCGGTAGACTGGATTGCGACTGCCGGTTATGATCCTCAATTTGGAGCGCGTCCGGTAAAACGTATCATGCAACGATATGTCCTGAATGAGTTGTCGAAACAAATATTGGCTCAGAAAGTTGATAAAGACAAGCCTCTAATTCTTGATGTTAAGGATGAGACGTTGGTTTTCAGAAATTGAGAATTGTATCAAATTGAGGCAAGGTACTTTGGGTAGGCAGTCTTAATTTGTGTTTGGTCATAAATATTGACAACTTGAGAAAAGCAGGGTATATCTTCCCGACGGATTATTATTGTAAAGTTTCATTGTAATTTAAGGGACCGTCGTATGTCGAACGGCACGAACGGCGGGGTGAGAGGTTGGAAAATGAAAGTAGGAGGAAAACTACTTTCATTTTCCTCCTACTCGATTATATGTCTATAGTGCGCGTAATTCTTCTTCCAGTTCAATGATTGACTGATTGCATAAATTGATGAATTCTTCGACATATTCCTGATAGCGCTCAGAACCCTCGCCATGTTCTGTTAAAAGTTGAAGTTCTTTCAAACGTTTTCCCAACTGATCCATCCCCACGATCATGACCGAAGATTTTGCTTTGTGTGCCTCTTTCCCTAGTTCTACATATCGCTTTTCATTTAAGAAGAGTTTTAGGTTTTCTATAAACTCAGGGACCTGGCTAATAAACATTTCTATAATTTCACGGATCATTACTGGTTCTCCGTCAGAAATTTCACGTAGATATTTAAGGTTGATAATCTTCTGTTGGCTCATAATGAATCGAACAAATTAGAGAAAATTCATATTTTTTATAAAAATAGGGAAAAATGAGCAAATACAATCAATTATTTAGTCAGACATTTATAAATTGTAAACAGCTACTGCTGATTTTTTTCATACCCTGACGCGATAAAAAATTATATTTTTGCAGAAAAGATAAATTATTCACTAAATAGAAACAGTTCCATGAAGACCACCGCTTTTTTTGAAATCCATAAACAATTAGGAGCAAAGATCGTCCCGTTTGCTGGTTTTGAGATGCCGGTAGAATATAGTGGCATCAAAGATGAGCATATGACCGTTAGAAACGGAGTTGGTGTATTTGATGTATCCCACATGGGTGAAATTTGGGTTAAGGGCCCTAAAGCATTAGCCTTCCTGCAAAGAGTGACATCTAACGATGTATCCAAATTAAAGATAGGACAAGCTCAGTATTCTTGTTTCCAAAACAGTAAAGGTGGTATTGTCGATGATTTGCTGGTTTATTATTTTGAACCGGAAAAATATATGTTGGTCGTTAATGCTTCGAACATTGAAAAAGACTGGAACTGGCTTGTATCTCAGAATAACGAAGGTGCAGAACTTGAAAATGCATCGGATAAAATCTGTCAGCTTGCCATTCAGGGGCCAAAAGCAACAGAAGTACTTCAGAAGCTTACGGATGTGAATCTATCCGGGATTAAGTATTACACATTCGTTACAGGGAAGTTTGCGGGAATTGACAATGTGATTATATCTGCAACCGGATATACCGGTGCGGGTGGATTCGAAATCTATTTCTATAAGGAATATGCAGAACAACTGTGGAAAGCGATCTTTGAGGCCGGAGCAGAAGAGGGGATTAAACCGATTGGATTAGGCGCTCGTGATACTTTACGTTTGGAGATGGGATATTGTCTTTACGGAAATGATATTGACGATACTACTTCGCCGATAGAAGCAGGTCTTGGATGGATTACCAAGTTTACAGAAAGCAAAAATTTTATAGATAAAGACTTGTTGTTGAAGCAGAAACAGGAAGGCGCGAAACGTAAACTATGCGGTTTTGTTTTGATCGATCGTGGAATTCCCCGTCATGGTTATCCGATTGTGAATGCAGAAGGAACAATTATCGGTATCGTTACTTCCGGAACTCAGTCCCCGGTGCTGAATGTAGGGATTGGAATGGGATATGTCAAGAAAGAATATAGCGAGATCGGTTCTGAAATATTTATTGAAATAAGAGGTAAAAAGATAAAAGCAGAAATCGTGAAACTGCCTTTCATTTTTTAATTGAAAATGAGGATATAAAAGAAATTTAGAAGCAACGCCCGACAATTTTTGATCGGGCGTTGTTTTAACATGGGTTTAACGTTAAGTTTAAAAACATGAGGAAAATCATTATCATCCTCTGAAAACATTACCTTTGCAACGAATTCATTTTTCTTGTTCATGGAACAGCAAAATCAGCTTGAAGTATGTTTTACCCCGGCTATTTATGATCGTTATGCATCAGACGATAAAATAGTGGTCGTAGTCGATATACTCAGGGCTACTTCTTCGATTTGTGCTGCTTTTGAAAATGGAGCTGAGGCAATCATACCTGTGTCTACAGTCGGGGAAGCAAGAGAAATGAAGAAAAAGGGGTATATTGTTGCATCTGAACGTGATGGATATGTACTCGATTTTGCAGATTTTGGGAATTGCCCGATGAATTTTACAGCCGAGAGGGTTAAGGGCAAAGAACTGGTCTATTCGACCACAAATGGTACTCGATCTGTTAATATGGCCAGTCATTCCCGTAAAGTAGTAATAGGTTCTTTCTTAAATATATCAGCAATTGCTAACTGGATTGTTAAGCAATCAAGTCCTGTTTTAATTCTTTGTGCATCCTGGAAAGATCGTTTTAGTCTTGAAGATGCGGTTTTTGCAGGGGCTTTGTGTAAGAAACTGACCGATTCCGGAAAGTTTTATACGATTTGTGATTCGGCACTTGCGGCAATGGATCTTTGGAGCATCGCCAGCAAAGATTTGTTTTCGTACATTCAGAAGGCCGCACAAAAAGGTCGTCTTGCAGAAAAGGGATTGGATTATTGCATTGAATATTGTCATACCCTGAATACAACCACAGTTATCCCGGTATTTGAGAAAGGTCGATTGATTGATATTTCGCATTCGTGCACTAAATTTGAATAAAGCAGGTTAAGCTTTAACGGATTTACCTGTTTAACAACATAGACGATTTTTATACATCAATTGAAAAAGTACTTAGTCATTCGTTTTGAAACTATTAAATTTGTTAAAAAAGATATTTTAAAACCCATACGACAATGAAAAAACATAACTTTTATGCAGGGCCTTCCATCCTGCCTGAATTTACAATCAAAAATTCAGCTGAAGCAATTCTTGATTTCGCGGGAACCGGTCTTTCTATTTTGGAGGTTTCTCATCGAAGCAAAGAATTTGTTGCAGTAATGGATGAGGCTCGTGATCTTTTCAAAGAATTATTAAATATTCCTGACGGGTATCATGTCTTATTCCTTGGCGGTGGTGCAAGTACTCAATTTTACACTGTTCCATTCAATTTTTTAAATACCAAAGCTGCTTATTTGAACACTGGTGAATGGGCATCAAAAGCAATTAAAGAAGCTAAATTCTTCGGTGAAGTTGTTGAAGTTGCTTCTTCAAAAGACAAGAATTTCAATTATATACCCAAAGGATATACTGTTCCGGATGATGTTGATTATTTCCATATCACAACAAACAATACTATTTACGGGACAGAATTGTTGAAAGATCCTGAAGTGAATGTGCCTTTGGCTGCAGATATGTCATCTGATATCCTTAGCCGTCCTGTCGATGTTTCAAAATATGCCGTTATTTATGGTGGAGCACAAAAGAATCTTGCTCCTGCCGGTTTGACTTTTGTAATTGTCCGTGAAGATGCTTTGGGTAAGGTAACTCGTCCAATGCCAACGATGATTAATTATAAAACACACATCGATAAAGGATCAATGTTCAATACACCTCCTGTATTAGCTGTTTATTCTGCTCTTCAAACTTTGAAATGGTTGAAAGCAATGGGTGGCGTTGAAGTAATGGAAAAACGCAACATTGCAAAGGCAGAACTCATCTACGGAGAAATCGATCGCAATAAACTTTTTGTACCGACAGTGCCGAATCCTGAAGATCGTTCCAGAATGAATGTATGCTATGTAATGGCAGAAGAATACAAAGAACTGGAAAAAGAATTCCTTGATTTCGCAACTGCCCGTGGAATGGTTGGTATTAAAGGATATCGTACAGTTGGAGGTTTCAGGGCTTCTACTTACAATGCCCTTCCAATTGAAAGTGTGCAGGCACTTGTTGATGTCATGCGCGAATTTGAAGCCAAAATCTAATAAATATTAAGCAGGACGATGCAGAAGAATTTCTTCTGCATCGTTTCTTTTTGTTAAATCCTAAAAACACTTCTTACTATGAAAAAAGTACTGATTGCAACTGATAAACCTTTTGCCCCTGTTGCTGTAAGTCAAATTAGGGAGATAGTTGAAAACGCAGGATACGAACTTGCCCTGCTTGAGAAATATACCCAAAAGTCAGAGTTGCTTGAAGCTGTTGCTTCGGCGAGTGCTATGATTATCCGTAGCGATATTGTAGATAACGAAGTCCTGGATGCAGCAAAACAACTGAAGATTGTTGTACGCGCAGGCGCAGGCTATGATAATATTGACCTGGCTGCAGCTACTGCTCACGGAGTAGTTGCAATGAATACTCCGGGACAGAATTCAAATGCTGTTGCCGAACTTGCAATTGGCATGATGGTGTACCTGGCTCGTAATGGCTACAATGGTACATCAGGATCAGAATTATTGGGTAAAAAAATCGGAATCCATGCCTATGGAAACGTCGGTCGTCGTGTCGGTGCTATTGCAAAAGGTTTCGGAATGGAAGTTTATGCTTTCGACCCATTTGTGAATAAAGCAGATGTTGAGGCTGAAGGTGTAAAAGTTGTTGACACTGCTGAAGAACTGTATTCTACCTGCAACTATGTTTCCTTACATATTCCGGCTAACGACAAAACTAAAAAATCGATCAATTTCGATTTGTTGAATAAAATGCCCAAAGGCGGGGTGTTGGTGAATACTGCACGTAAAGAGGTAATCTGCGAAGAGGGCATCTTGAAACTGATGGAAGCTCGTCCTGATTTTAAATACATCTCAGACTGTGCTCCTGATTGTGCTCCTGTATTTGCAGAAAAATATGCAGGTCGTTATTTCTTTACTCCTAAGAAAATGGGGGCTCAGACTTCCGAGGCAAATGTAAATGCCGGATTGGCTGCTGCCCGTCAAATCGTTGATTTCTTTGCAACTGGTAATGCAAAATACCAGGTTAACAAATAAGATTAAAAAAAACGCAATATTACTATGGCTACGGTAAAACCATTCAAAGGACTTCGTCCGCCTAAATCAATTATTGAAGATCTGGCTTGTCTGCCTTATGATGTGATGAATGCTGAGGAAGCTGCCCGTATGGCAGAAGGAAAGGCTTGTTCTCTTCTTCATGTTACCCGTTCTGAAATTGACTGTCCTGCCGGGACTGATGTTCATTCACAGGAAGTGTATGATAAATCGGTCGAGAATTTTAAAAAGTTCAGAAAAAACGGTTGGCTGGTACAGGAAAATGAAGAGCGTTTCTATATCTATGCTCAGACAATGGAAGGCCGGACTCAATATGGTATTGTCGGTTGTGCTTCAGTCGACGATTATATGAATGGAATTATCAAGAAGCATGAACTTACCCGGAAAGATAAAGAAGAAGACCGCATGATTCATGTTCGCATTAATAATGCCAATGTTGAACCTGTATTCTTTACTTATCCTGCTGTTCCCGAGTTGGATGCAATTGTTGAGAACATCGTTAAAAATCAGGCTCCCGAATATGATTTTGTGGCAGAAGATGGTTTCGGACATCATTTTTGGGTCGTAAACGATGCTTCAACCAACAAACGGATTGAAGAACTTTTCAAAACCAAGGTTCCTTATACTTATGTAGCCGACGGTCACCATCGTACTGCCGCTGCTGCTCTTGTCGGTAAAGAAAAAAGGGATAAAAATCCTAACCACACCGGCAATGAGGAATACAATTATTTCCTTGCAGTTCACTTCCCCGATAATCAACTGAAGATTATTGACTACAATCGGGTTGTAAAAGATTTGAACGGCCTTTCAGAAAAAGAACTTCTGGCAGCACTGGAAAAGAATTTCGTTGTTACTGCTAAAGGCCCCGAAATTTATAAACCTTCCAAGTTGCACGAGTTCTCAATGTATCTTGGCGGTCAATGGTACGCACTGCAGGCCAAAGAAGGAACTTTTGATGATAACGACCCCATTGGAGTTCTTGATGTGACCATTCTCTCGAATCTGGTCCTTGATGAAGTTCTTGGAATTAAAGATTTAAGAACTGATAAACGGATTGATTTTGTTGGTGGTATCAGAGGCTTGGGCGAACTGAAAAAGCGTGTTGATAGCGGCGAAATGGCTGTTGCTTTTGCTTTGTATGCTGTCTCAATGCAACAACTTATCGATATTGCCGATTCGGGAAATATTATGCCTCCAAAAACAACATGGTTTGAGCCAAAACTTCGTTCAGGGTTTGCAATCCATCTTATAGATTAACCGGGCGATATTTACATTCGGTTCTATTCATATTCAATATAAAAAGCAGGGCAGGGAAGTCATTTGATTCCTTTGTCCTGCTTTCTTTTTAGCCTATTCTAAGACTAATATTCAACTATCCTTACTTTACCGTTCAACTACCCAATGGGTAAAGGAAGGGTAGTTGAACGGTAAAGCAAGGGTTGATCGACCTTAGTTGTGCTTTGCTGAAATTGCGATATACCTTTAAGGAATTCTGCCGGAGTTGCATCCTGTAACATATTGTAGTTTCCTCCAAGGACGTAAAAAAGGGGTGTCCCAATTGTTTGGAACACCCCTTTTTGAATTTATAAGGATTAAACTATTTCCCCTGTTCGAGTTGTAAAGTTCTAGTCGTTTGATCGCATACGCTTGAAGGACCGAAATACTGAATTGGGCCCGGGTAAACGTAAGCAGTTTCAACTGCCCATTCTTCACGTTTTGAAGCAAGATATTTGAACGGAGCGCTGTCCAGACGAACAAGAGCTTTCTGGATAACCGGTTTCATGTGACCATGACGGCGTTCCATATTCATCATCATTGTTACAGGAACACCACCTGCGATCCATTGATCTGCCGGTGCTGTAGTGTTACGAACAGATGCCATATACCCTGTTTTACCGTTTCCGATCAGAATAGCTGCAGTATTTCCAAGAGAATAGCAGTAGTCGGCATCGAAATTAGAAGGAGCAGCACAACGGCCTTCATATCCGAAGAAGTGGTTCAGTGCACTGAATTTTCCTTTATATTTTCCGGCTTCTTTTAATTCGGCAAGACGTTTTTCAACCATCTCGATCAATAACTTCTCAGTTTCGATTTTAGAAACCTGAACATTTCCGTGAGGGTCACGATCAAGAGTCAGCTGTTTGGCAATTCCTTCAGGTAATAACCCGAATACTTTTGCAGAGTCAGCACTGATCTGGCCTTTCACCCATTCAAGACGGTCTTTTTTCTTCAGGCTCTTGAATGTTTTTTCGTTTTCAGTACCTTCAGCTAACAGGTCATTCAATTCATCGATCAAAACTTTCATTTCAGGAATGAATTCGATAAGGCCTTCAGGAATTAATGCAGTACCGAAGTTGTTTCCGTTGTCAGCACGTTTTGCAATAATTTTAGCCATGTAATCAACGATCTCAGCTAAAGTCATTTCTTTTTCAGCTACTTCTTCTGAAATTAACGTGATGTTGGGCTGAGTCTGTAATGCACATTCCAAACCGATATGAGAAGCAGAACGTCCCATCAGTTTAATAAAATGCCAGTATTTTTTTGCTGAGTTGGCATCACGCTGGATGTTACCAATCAGTTCTGAGTATACTTTACATGCAGTGTCGAAACCAAAAGAAGTTTCAATCATTTCATTCTTTAAGTCTCCATCGATTGTTTTAGGAGCTCCGATAACCTGAATCCCTGTGTTTTTCTGAAGATAGTATTCGGCAAGAACGCATGCGTTTGTATTAGAATCATCACCACCGATGATAACGATCGCTTTAATTCCAAGTTTGTTACAAACTTCAACTCCTTTGTCAAACTGCCATTCTTCTTCCAGTTTGGTACGACCTGAACCAATAATATCAAAACCACCAGTGTTGCGGTAAGCATCAACATAGTCAGCAGTCAGTTCCATATATTCTCCATCAACAAGTCCGCCAGGACCGCCAAGGAAACCATATAGTTTGTTTTCAGGATTTAAGGATTTAAGACCGTCGAACAGACCTGAGATAACGTTGTGTCCGCCTGGTGCCTGTCCGCCAGAAAGGATTACCCCAACATTAAAAGCCTGAGCTGTAGAAGCTGCTCCACCTTCTTCGAAAGTAAGAAGAGGCATTCCGTAAGTATTGGGGAATAATTTAAGGATTTCTGCCTGGTCGGCTACGGATTCAGTCTTTTTGCCTTCAACAATTTTAACTGCTCCTTTAAGTGCTTTGGGAAGTTTAGGAGCATAATTTGCTCTCTCTTGTTGTAATGCGCTGATTGTCATCTTTATTTCTTTTTCTGATTTGAGATTTTCTTCATCGAACCGCGCAAAAATAACTTAAAAAGAGATTCCTTGCCAATATTGCATGACGATCTTTAAGTTTATTTAAAATTCAGCGATAAACAAGCTTAATTTAGGATGATCCCGGTCAGATGATATATGGAAATTTTTACCCGTGCAAGCAAGAGTGTCACGTTCTAATTCATGATGGTTTCGATCACACCTGTGCACTGACTTTTTAACGTTCGTAAGGCTCGGGCATATCCGATTATTTTTGTGCAGACCCATTCAGAGGGGGTCTGCTCTTGAATCGTGGGCAAGGCCAGGTACTTTAAGTCGCTTTGAGTTGTTTTATCTTGTGGCTTAAATTCCGGATCAATATGCAACGTGAAATAATCGATCTTTAGAGTAAAATTTTTAATCATACGCAGGGGATTCGTGAATGATAAACTTACCCTAAAACGTTGTATGCTACTAATTATTGCTTAAACTCCAAATTATTAGTAGACAGACAGCAAAAGTTTTTTTTCTTCGATGATCTTTCTCATGTTGATCAGTGCGTATCTCATCCTTCCTAAAGCTGTGTTGATACTTACTCCTGTCTGGTCTGCAATTTCTTTAAAGCTTAATCCCAGGTAATGACGCATAATAATAACTTCTTTCTGGTCGAGGGGAAGTTCGTCAATCAGAAGCCTTATTTCGTGATTAATCTGATCGGATATAAGATTGTCTTCAATATTAACATCTGAGTAGCGGGGGGAGTTAAAGAGATCGACCGGGGTGGCATCGCTTGAAACCGTGTGGAGATGTTTTTCTTTTCGATAGTGATCGATGATCAGGTTGTGGGCAATCCGGATTACCCAGGAAATGAATTTCCCGTTCTCAGTATAACGATTAACTGAGAGAGAATGGATAACCTTTACAAAGGTGTCCTGGAAAATATCTTCTGCCAGATGTTGATTTTTGACTATCAGGATAATATAAGTGTAGATCCTGTTTCTGTGACGGTTAAAAAGAAGCTCGATCGCAGACAAATCGCCTTCGACATATTTTTCAACTAGCTCGTTATCGCTCATTTTTACAGCGTAATCCATTACTTTCTATTATTTTCAGTTGAATAAAAAGTAAAACTGTTGCGATAGGCGTTCCTCCGAGGTATTTAGTTGGACTTTCTTCTTAATTTTGCATTGCTAATATAAGCTATTTATCTTTTTAAATCAAAAGATCTCACTGAACAAATTTGAAAATTATATAGAAATCATCAACTTTGTTATAACATACACGAGAATGAGTAACAGTCAATATATATATATTAAAGGAGCCAGGGTCCACAACCTGAAGAATATAGAGGTTAAAATTCCCCGGAATCGCTTTATCGTTGTTACCGGGCTGTCGGGTTCCGGTAAGTCTTCCTTGGCTTTCGATACTCTATATGCTGAGGGGCAACGTCGGTATGTTGAGAGTTTGTCTGCATATGCCCGACAATTTTTAGGAAGAATAAATAAGCCTGAAGTTGATTTTATCAAAGGGATTCCTCCTGCTATTGCTATTGAGCAGAAGGTGAATACCCGAAATCCCCGTTCGACTGTCGGAACTTCTACCGAAATCTATGATTATCTGAAGTTGCTTTTTGCCAGGGTAGGGCAAACGATTTCTCCGATATCCGGACGTGAGGTAAAACGTCATCACGTTACGGATGTTGTCAATGCGATTCTCTCTTACGAAGATTCGACGCGTATCCTGATTCT
>JAUZOB010000389.1 GCA_030706665.1 Bacteroidota bacterium | reverse complement strand
GCCAGAAGTCTCTGGAGGGCAAATGGAATGAAAGAAGACCATTTTGGCCGTCCTATTATCGCCATAGTTAATTCTTTCACTCAATTGGTCCCAGGTCACACTCACCTGCACAAAATAGGGCAAAAGATTAAAAAAAGAATTGAAGAGCTGGGCTGTTTCGCTGCCGAATTCGATACCATTGCCATAGACGATGGTATTGCGATGGGACATAGCGGAATGCTTTATTCCCTTCCTTCCCGCGATTTGATCGCTGACAGTGTCGAATATATGTGTAATGCTCATCAGGTTGACGGAATGGTTTGCATCTCAAATTGCGATAAAATCACTCCCGGAATGCTGATGGCTGCAATGCGATTAAATATTCCTGCCGTCTTTGTTTCAGGCGGACCAATGGAAGCCGGTGAGATAGATGGAAAACATTACGACCTAATAGATGCAATGGTTCAGGCTGCCGATGAAAATGTACCCGATGAACAATTGTCGAAATTAGAAAGAAAAGCCTGTCCTACCTGTGGTTCCTGCTCTGGTATGTTTACTGCAAATTCCATGAATTGTCTGACAGGAGCGCTTGGACTTTCTCTTCCCGGAAATGGAACAATTGTTGCAACACATCGCAATAGGAAACAGTTATTCAAGCAAGCTGCGGATTTAATCGTCAAAAATACAGAAGAGTATTATTTTAAAGGGAATGAGAATGTATTGCCCCGCTCTATTGCAACCCGAAGTGCATTTTTGAATGCCATGACTTTGGATATCTCAATGGGGGGGTCTTCAAATACTGTCTTACATTTACTGGCTGTTGCACAGGAAGCAGAAGTTGATTTTACCATGAAAGACATTGATGAACTTTCCCGCAAAGTTCCTGTTCTGTGTAAAGTTGCTCCCAATTCATCTTATCACATCCAGGATGTTAACAGAGCCGGAGGAATTATGGCAATTTTAGGGGAACTTAATCGAAACGGATTAATTGATTCTTCCGTACATCGAGTTGATGCTCCAACCTTAAAAGAAGTCATCGAGACTCATGATACCTCAAGCAAGTCTGTAAAAGACAGTGCAATTCGAATGTATTTGTCAGCTCCTGGCGGATTTAAAAACATTAAACTGGGCTCTCAGGAAAACTATTATAAAGAGCTGGATACGAACAAAGAAAAGGGATGCATTCGGGATATTAAGCATGCATATAGTAAAGATGGAGGTTTAGCCGTTCTATTTGGGAACATTGCCAGTAAAGGATGTATCGTTAAAACTGCAGGTGTTGATGCTTCTGTACTCAAATTTAAAGGTACAGCCCGAGTGTTTCAATCTCAGGAAGAGGCTTGTAACGGCATTTTGTCCGGGCAAGTTAAAGCGGGTGACGTTGTAGTCATTCGATACGAAGGCCCGAAAGGAGGTCCGGGCATGCAGGAAATGCTATATCCTACGTCCTATCTCAAATCAGTGAAACTTGATAAGGCTTGTGCTTTGATTACTGACGGTAGATTCTCCGGCGGTACCTCTGGTCTGTCCATCGGACACGTTTCTCCTGAAGCGGCAGCAGGTGGTGAGATTGCCCTTATTCAAAATGATGATGTGATTGAAATTGATATTCCAGGCAGAGCGATAAATCTTCAGGTAAGTGATGAAGTTCTGTCACAACGACGTTCAGAAGAAGAGTCAAAAGGTAAATCTGCATTCACACCAGCAACTCGTGATCGTTACGTTAGTAAAGCGTTAAAAGCATATGCCAGCATGGTTTCTTCTGCAGACCAAGGCGGAATTCGTTTAATTGACTAATCGTTAACCATAACCAATATGTACGAAACACCACATAAAATAACCGGTGCTGAAGCAGTTATTCTTTCTCTGCTTGAAGAAGGTGTCGAAACCATATTCGGCTATCCGGGTGGACAAATCATGCCATTTTACGATGCGCTTTACGATTATCAGGACAAAATCGATCATATTCTTGCCCGTCATGAACAAGGAGCAATTCATGCTGCACAAGGATATGCAAGAGTAACAGGGAAAGTGGGGGTATGCGTTGCAACTTCCGGTCCTGGCGCAACAAATTTAATCACCGGCATAGCAGATGCAATGATGGATTCGACCCCATTAGTCTGTATCACCGGACAAGTCCCCTCTCCTCTTTTGGGAACTGATGCCTTTCAGGAAGCTGACGTCATCGGACTTACGATGCCGATAACCAAATGGAATTTTCAGGTTACCAGTGCAGAAGAAATCCCCACAGCATTAGCTAAGGCATTTTATATTGCCAAAACCGGTCGTCCCGGTCCTGTTGTTTTGGATATCTCAAAAGATGCACAGTTTGGAGAATTCCTGTTCAAATACGAGAAATGCAATACGATCAGAAGTTACGTTCGTGAACCTATAATTGACGAAGAAAAGATTAAAGAAGCTGCAGCTCTTATTAATGCAGCTAAAAAGCCATACATCCTTGTCGGGCAGGGAGTAATCCTTTCCGGTGCAGAAAAAGAGCTACGCACATTCGTCGAAAAGACAAATATCCCGGCAGCTTGGACTTTACTCGGTTTATCTGCTCTACCTTCCGATCATCCTCTTAATGTTGGAATGCTTGGAATGCATGGAAATATTGGTCCGAACATCAAGACTAATGAATGTGATGTTCTCATTGCAATTGGGATGCGTTTCGATGACCGTGTAACCGGGAAAGTGAGTACTTATGCTAAACAAGCTAAGATTATTCACATTGAAATTGATCCTGCAGAGATAAATAAGATAATAAAAGCAGATATCCCTCTTTTGGGCGATGCCAGAAAAGTTCTTAATAAACTTATTGAATACGTTGAACCGAACGATCACAATGAGTGGCTGGATGAATTCAAAAGCCTTTATAAGATCGAATACGAGAAAGTCATTCAGAAAGACCTCTACCCGGCACAAGAAAAGCTCACAATGGGTGAAGTTGTTCGTCACATTACTGAAGCGACTAAAGGCAACGCCATTATGGTTACCGATGTTGGGCAGCAACAGATGATCTCATCGCGCTACTTCAAATTCAACCACAGTAGAAGTTGT
>JAUZOB010000388.1 GCA_030706665.1 Bacteroidota bacterium | reverse complement strand
GGTTTCTCCACCCTGGCAAATGAGTATTCAGCTTGAAAATTCGGACTGAATGAAGTGCTGATTCAAAATGCTTAGACAGCCTTTAATGGAAGTGGTCCGGACACTCTCCATTGAGGATGCCGGTATTGATCAGATTACGGATTGAATCTTGCTTTTACCAATAAATTGCGCTGTCATATTGTAAACTATTTTGTGCTCGTTTTGTTTTATAGATTAAATAATTACCAAAAATTATCGAAATGAAACGCAGTCTTGATTTCACCTTGCTAAGTGTGACCAGCATGTTGGTCCTGTTTTTTTTCATCGGAATAAAAAACGCTCAGTCAAATCCTCAGGTAAAGGATACAGAAGTCGGAATTAAATTTCCTGCATTACCGTATGCTTATGCTGCACTTGAACCTTGTATCGATGCTAAAACGGTTGAGATTCATTATGATCGGCATTATCGCAGTTATTATAATAATTTTATCGCCGCTTTAGCCAAAGATGGGATTAAAGAAACCGATGTTCCTAAAATACTTGCGAAGATTAGTTCCTATTCAACTGCAATTAGAAACAATGGAGGTGGATTTTATAACCATTTGCTTTATTTTGAAAATATGAGTTCCGGAAATGTTACAATGCCGGATTCATTAAAATATTTGTTTACTCGTGATTTTGGCTCTCCTGCTCAGTTTAGAGAACAATTCGTTTCTGCAGCTAAAGGTATATTCGGGAGCGGATGGGCTTGGCTGTGTGTCGATAAAAATGGGAAACTATTTGTAACGACTACACCCAATCAGGATAATCCGTTGATGGATATCGTAAAAGACCAGGGGACTCCGCTTTTAGCTCTTGATGTTTGGGAACATGCATATTATCTGCAATATCAAAATAAACGGGCCGATTACATTCAGTCGTTTATGAGTATTATAAATTGGAATATTGTTCTTCAACGTTATCTGAAGCGATAATTCATTTTGCTTGTGAATTATTTCCTTCTGGCTAACTTTGGGAAAAAATTTCAACTATGGACTTGCGAATCGTGATTCTTGGCGCAGGAAATCTTGCGACACGATTATCTATTGAGCTAAAACAACATCATTTCCAAATAGAACAAATATATAGCCGAACCGCGGAGTCTGCATCAGCTTTGGCGGACATTCTTGATTGCCCGTGGACAAATGACGTGAATCAGGTAATCAAAGATGCGGATCTTTATATTTTGTCGGTAAGTGATAGTGCGTTTGAAAATTTGCTTCATAAGCTTTCGATTGAAAATGGTTTGCTGGTTCATACATCGGGAAGCATGCCAATGCAGTCTCTTGCCGATTTTGCAAAACGGATCGGTGTATTTTATCCGTTACAGTCTTTTTCAAAACAACGAGATGTGGATTTTTCCTCAATTCCTATCTGCATTGAAGCACTGAATCAAGAAGATGAAAATATTCTTTTTGAAATAGGGCATAAAATTTCATCATCGGTACAGCATATTGATTCTATTCAAAGACGAAGTTTGCATCTTGCTGCTGTTTTTTGTTCTAACTTCGCGAATCATTGTTATGCTTTGGCCGGGGAGATTGCGAGTGAACAAGGTGTGGATTTTGAGCTGTTGAAACCATTGATTCGTGAAACTGCTGCCAAAATTGAATGCTTATCTCCGAAGGAGGCACAGACCGGACCGGCCGTCCGTTATGATCAAAATGTGATGGGATGCCATGAATCAATGCTTGAAACGCATCCTTTGTGGCGGGATTTGTATAGTTTGATAAGTAAAAGTATTTTTGACTTGCAGAAAAAACAATAGTCTATGGCGTTTTTTAAAGAGGAGTTGTTAAAAGTAAAAGCTTTTGTCTTTGATGTAGACGGGGTTTTGTCTTTGGATATTTCAACCTTGGATCAGGATGGAAATCCGATTCGGACTACGAATATTAAAGATGGATTTGCAATTGTCAATGCGATTCGAAGCGGTTATAAGATTGCGATAATAACAGGAGCTTTTACTGAGTCTGTTCGTAAAAGATATTTAAGTCTGGGAATGAGCCATGTGTTCATCGGGGTACGCGATAAAATGCCTTGTCTCGAAGAGTTTCTTCAATCCCATGGACTGAATGCCTCCGAAGTGTTATATATGGGCGATGATATTCCCGATCTGCAAGTCATGCAGAATGTCGGGGTCCCAACTTGTCCGGAGGATGCAGTGCCGGAAGTTAAAGCGGCAGCTATGTATGTTTCTGATCGGAAAGGCGGTCAGGGATGTGTGCGTGATGTCATTGAACAGGTTCTACGGGCACAAGGGAAATGGGAGCAAGTTGAAGTAATTCACAGAGTGGCAAAATAAAGAGATAAACTTATGTTGTTGCAAGAAAAATGGGCCGGTTATAAAATAATCCTTGCTTCTCAGTCACCCAGGCGACAGGAATTGCTTGAAGGATTAGGAATGCAATTTACAACAGAAATCATCGATGTAGACGAGGTCTTTCCGGATAGCCTGGATAAAGATGAGATTCCTGTTTTTCTGGCAGAATTGAAAGCTCAGCCATTTAAAAAGGCTATTGATGAAAAGACTTTGGTAATCACAGCCGATACGATTGTTTGGGTCGATGGGGAAGTGATGGGGAAGCCGCTCGATTATGAACATGCTTTTGATATGCTCATGAAATTATCCGGTCGCGTTCATAAAGTGATTACCGGAGTTTGCCTCACAACAAAAGAGAAGCAACGTTCCTTTTTTGTGGAAACCAGTGTGTGGTTTAAACCTTTAGCCTCGGATGAAATTGATTATTATCTGAAAAATTATAAACCTTACGATAAAGCCGGAGCTTATGGAATTCAGGAATGGATCGGATATGTCGGAATCAGCCGAATTGAAGGATCCTATTTTAATGTCGTAGGGATGCCTGTTCATAGGCTTTGTGAGGAATTAAGCAAAATGTAGTTTCTTCGCTTTTTAAACGATATGCTTCTTTGTAGAATAACGTAAAAATATTCAGGAATGGAACGGGAATGCCTGAAACAGTCGCATTTGGGGATCTTTCTTCAAAAAATGATTGTCTTTCGGTTAAGCGGCTCATTTAGGGCGAAGCAATT
>JAUZOB010000387.1 GCA_030706665.1 Bacteroidota bacterium | reverse complement strand
GTAACACAGATTAATGAGCTGGAATATATCAACGGTTCGATTTACGCCAATATATGGACAACGAATACGATCAATAAGATTGATCCTAAAACAGGCAAGGTTCTGGGACGCATCATTCTGGATGATTTATTGGCAAGTGTCAACAATTCCCCTAAACCAATCGATGTGATGAATGGAATCGCGTATGATCCGGGTTCCGGCTGCCTTTTGATCACAGGCAAATACTGGCCGAAGCTGTTTGAACTCAAGCTCTCAAAGCTTTAATTCTGTATAGAAGAGGGGGGAAAGGATCATCTGAAAGAATATGGTTTCCTTTGATAATCAAACCGTGTTTTGCAATAGATTAAATACACACCGGGAAGGGGTTAAGCTACAGAAAGCGTGGTTTAGCCCCTTTTCTGTTTTAAGAAAAATACATGGTCGTATATTCATCAAGTTATCATCAAGGGAACAACACTATACTTCGTTCGTGGTTTGGTCGTGGTTCAGACGTGGTTTGTTCGTCGAAATGACGATTGAACCCCGTTTGAATCCCGTATGACAGACGGGCTAAATAAGGCCCTGGTATAGCGATGATATAGAGTTCGTAATAACGAATGCTGTATTTCCAGTTTAAAAGAAGTGCAATTTAACGGGAGTTTTCTCTAAATAGATTGAATTTGCGGTATTTTCAGTGGGTACCGTGCATGGTTTTTCATTGCACTGGTTTCCGCCTGTGTGAAATAGATAAAGGGCTGTGACGCAAGATAGGACGATTGCTCTTATTCTCTTATTTGCCCGATGAATGATCAGCGACGAATGTTTATACGAGGAACAGGATCAGAAATTCGATCATAAAGCTGAGCCCGAATCCGGCATATACCTGTTGAGGTGTATGTTTCTCAAGAATTATGCGGGATGAAGCAAGGGCTCCCGATGCCAGCAGAAGTATCGTAATCGAGATCCATGGATTAAAGCCAAAGCGGAACGCTAAAGCGATGATTCCTCCTAATAGTCCTCCGGCACCTGAAAGATGAAGGCTTATTTTCCATCCGAAGGATATTATAACAAGGGAAACGAGTATTATTACAGAAGCCAGCAACAATAAGCGAAAGACTCCTGAAGCAGGAATTCGTGCCAGCAGTAGATATCCCATAAAATAGGAGGAAGCCGTGAAGAGTAGTGGAACAATTCGGTCTCGTCCTTCCCGCATTGCCGGATTAAAACGTTTACTCAGTGCCATCAGAGCCAACGTGAGTGTCGGGATCAGAAATGTTGAGACAAAGAATACGAGAAAGATTAATTGTTTAAATTTTGATGGGATGAGCTGTAAGTAGGAATCTGACCGGAACAACATAACCATCCCTATAGAGGGAATAATCAGAGGATGGAAAACGTATGAAGTTATTCTTGCCAGTATCTTAGCTGATTTGTTAGAGATGGTATCCATGATTTATAGTTCTTTCCGGAGACGTGCTACCGGGATTCCTAATTGTTCTCTGTATTTTGCAACGGTTCTTCGGGCAATAGGATAAGATTTTCCTTGCAGTATTTGGGCTAATTCATCATCGGTAAGCGGAGTCCGTTTATTTTCGCCTGCAATACATTCCTGAAGGATCATTTTTATTTCACGAGTAGAGACTTCTTCTCCATTATCCTTTTGCATTCCTTCGGAGAAGAAATATTTGAGTGGGAAAATGCCGAAGTGGGTCTGAATATATTTACTGTTTGAAACACGGGAGATGGTTGAGATGTCAAGTCCGGTTAAATCTGCAATATCTTTAAGAATCATCGGTCTCAATTTCGTTTCATCTCCTTCCATAAAATAGGCCCTTTGAAAATTGATGATTTCCGACATGGTAAGCAAGAGTGTTTGCTGCCTTTGACGAATTGCATCGATAAACCATTTGGCTGAATCTATTTTTTGCTTCACAAACATGAGCGCTTCCTTTTGGTCTTTCGATTGGCCTTTCCGATTCTCACTATAAGCTTTGAGCATGTTGAGATAATCATCGTTGATCTGTAAAGACGGGACGTTACGTTGATTCAGGGATAACTTTAATTCTCCGTCTTCGACCTCAAGTGTAAAATCAGGGATAATCTCCTGATTTCCCATAGAGACCTGATTACTGTATGGACTTCCCGGTTTAGGATTTAATTTTAGAATCTCATTGATGGCTTCTTTCATTTGTGCATCGGTGAGATTGAATTTGTCCTGAATTTTAGTGAAGTGTTTCTTTGTAAATTCTTCAAAGGAATCACGCAGGATCTCCTGTGCTGTTTTGATCGATGGCCTGGATTTGTCTTTTCTTTTTAATTGGAGGAGTAAGCATTCTCTGAGGTTACGGGCTCCAACCCCTGCAGGGTCAAAATCCTGAATTTCCCAAAGGAGCTGATACATCTCTTTTTCGGTGGCCTCGATATTATGGGCAAAAGCGACATCATCAAGAATGGCTTCCAGATCGCGACGCAGGTAACCGTCTTCGTCAATATTTCCAATGATGTATTCTGCCAGCATATACTGACGTTCATCAAGAGGAATCAATCCAAGTTGTTCAATTAGGAATTCATGAAATGAACTGTCAACTGAATAAGGGACTTCGACAAATTTATCATCCTTTGAGTAATTATTGTCGTTCAGCCGGTAATTGGGGACCTCATCATCTTCGAGATAATCTTCAACGGAGAACTCTTCATTGTCTTTGTCCTCATTACTTTTTAACTCGTTGGCGTCGAAATCATCATCTTCGTTGCTGTTATCATCCGGATTAGCAATCTCTTCAGTAACTTCGAGTACAGGGTTTACCTCAAGTTCTTCCTTGATGCGTTGTTCGAGCTCCATGGTAGGAATCTCCAACAGCTTAATTACTTGAATTTGCTGTGGCGAGAGTTTCTGAAGTAGTTTTTGTTGTAGTGTGAGTTTCTGCATAAACCGGGAGAATAGTGCACCGGAGGTAAATTTAATTCTATTCTTTGAATTTGCGCATAAATAAAAGGCCTTAAATCATCATAATTTAAGGCCTTCTTTGTTTAAGATATTAAAATTCAGCGTTTTTAGGCGTTCTTGGGAAAGGAATTACATCACGAATATTTCCCATTCCGG
>JAUZOB010000386.1 GCA_030706665.1 Bacteroidota bacterium | reverse complement strand
ATGCAATCTGTAGAACTATAAAAATCAGGCAGATTCATCCAACAGCTCTATAAAAAATGGTTATTCTCAAAACATGAAGTTTTAGAGGAACACATACTTTTTGATGCATCATGAAACCTTGTTCATTGTGTTCCATGATAGCAATTCCCTTTCATTTATATAGAGTCAACATACAATGATAGAACGTATTATTCATTTTTCGATAAAGAGAAAATTCATTATCGGATTATTTATTTTGGCTTTAATCGGCTGGGGTACCTACTCGTTAACGTGCCTGCCTGTTGATGCCATTCCCGATATCACCAATAATCAGGTACAGGTTATAGCACTTGCTCCCTCTCTGGCAGTTCAGGAAGTAGAGAGCTCGATTACCGCCCCCATTGAAGTGGCAGTTGCAAATATCCCTCATATTATTGAGCTTCGTTCCATATCCCGGTTGGGTCTGTCTGTTGTTACTGTTGTATTTAAAGATGGAGTTGATGTTTATTGGGCCCGACAACAACTAAGCGAGCGACTTAAAGAGGCAGAAGAATCCATTCCTCCGGGACTCGCCAAGATTGAACTTTCTCCTATTTCAACAGGGCTGGGTGAGATTTTTCAATATCGTCTTTCCGTAGAAAAAGGATTTGAACAGAAGTATAACCCGATGGAACTCCGGACTATTCAGGACTGGGTTGTACGACGTGAAATGTTGGGAACACCCGGGGTAGCCGATATTAACAGCTATGGCGGTTTTGTAAAACAATACGAGATCGCTGTAAATCCGGAAAGGCTAAAAGGGATGAACCTTACTCTTACCGATATTTTTGAAGCACTTGAAAAGAATAACGAAAATACGGGTAGTGCTTATATTGATAAAAAACCTAATGCTTATTTTATACGTGGAATCGGTTTGATTAAAACGATCGAAGACATTGAGAAAATTGTAATTAAACCGAGTCCGTCCGGAACACCCATTTTAATCAGAGATGTAGCAACAGTTCAATATGGCAATGCTACCCGTTATGGCGCTTTAGTGGTTGACAATAGCGAAGCAGTTGGTGGTGTAGTCATGATGCTTAAAGGAGCAAACGCTCATGAGGTAATTGAAAATGTCGAAACCCGTATTGAGTCAATTCAAAAATCGCTTCCACAGGGGGTTAAAATTGAACCTTTCTTAAATCGTTCCGATCTTGTAGGGCGAGCCATTGGTACAGTTTCAAAAAACCTGATCGAAGGAGCACTAATTGTTATCTTCATATTGGTATTGCTGCTGGGTAATCTCCGTGCCGGGCTAATCGTTGCCTCGGTAATTCCCCTCTCTATGTTGTTTGCCATTTCATTGATGAACCTTTTTGGCGTGTCAGGCAACCTCATGAGCCTGGGAGCCATAGACTTCGGATTGATTGTAGATGGTGCAGTTATTATCGTTGAAAGTGTGATCCACCGGATTTCCATGAGCAAGCATCATCATGTAGGTGTAGCAAAGCTTACACAGCAGCAAATGGACGATAATGTTATTAGTTCTGCAAAGCGCATGATGAGTTCGGCCACCTTCGGTCAGATCATCATCCTGATTGTATACCTGCCTATAATGGCATTAGTTGGCATAGAAGGTAAAATGTTCCGCCCGATGGCACTGGTCGTAGCTTTTGCCCTTTTAGGCGCAGCGATACTCTCCCTTACTTACGTCCCGATGATCTCCGCATTATTCCTGAGCAAGAAGACAGAGCACAAACGGAATTTCTCGGATAAGCTCATGGAAAGGGTACACAAAGTGTTTAATCCGATCATTGGCTTTGCATTAAAACGCAAATTATTGGTTTCAGTCTCTGCAATAATACTATTCCTGCTTAGCTTATTCGTATTCTCTCAACTGGGAGGAGAATTTATTCCACAGCTTGAAGAAGGTGACCTTGCGGCAGGAGTAATTACCCTTCAGGGTAGTTCACTTACAAACACTGTCGAAACTGTGAAAAAAGCCAATAAGATATTACTGAAGAATTTTCCAGAAGTGAAACATGCTGTTTGTAAAATCGGTGCAGGTGAAATACCAACCGACCCCACACCAATGGAAACCGGTGATTATATAATTACCCTCAAAGATAAAAGCGAATGGACATCTGCTTCCACTCGTGAAGAATTGGTTGAGAAGATGGAAGACAAACTTGCAGTATTGGCCGGAGTAAAATTTGAATTTCAACAACCTATCCAAATGCGGTTCAATGAACTACTTTCAGGTTCAAAGCAAGATATTGCGATCAAGATATTTGGAGACGATTTGAATACCTTGTCAGAGAAGGCTTCGGAAATAGAAAAGATCATTCGACATATCGAAGGAGTTGAAGATATTGATGTGGAAAAAGTTACCGGATTGGCACAAATTCAGGTGAAATATAATCGTGACCGCTTGGCACAATACGGACTTTCGATTGACGATGTAAATAAGGTATTACGGACAGCAGTAGCGGGGAATCAGGCCGGAGTTGTTTACAACGAAGAGAAACGTTTTGGGTTGGTCGTACGCTTAGACAAGGATTATCGACAAAATATCGACGACATTAAGAACCTTTCGGTTGCTCTTCCAAATGGAGTGCAAATCCCATTTGAACAGCTTGCCGATATTGAAATAAAATCCGGCCCGGCGCAGGTGTCAAGAGAAGATACGCAACGCCGTATAACCATTGGCTTTAATGTTCGCGACAGAGATATAAAAACTGTCATTAACGAAGTATCTGCCAAAATTGACAAACACGTAAACCTTCCGACAGGTTATTACGTGTCATATGGAGGACAGTTCAAAAATCTGGAAGCAGCTCAAAAGAGACTCATTCTTGCAGTTCCCATTGCTCTTCTGCTAATATTTGTGCTTTTGTATTTTACTTTCCATTCTGTAAAACAAGCACTGCTCATTTATACCGCTGTGCCCATGTCGGCCATCGGTGGAATATTAGCCTTGTGGTTACGAGGCATGAACTTCTCCATTTCGGCAGGAGTCGGATTTATTGCATTATTCGGAGTGGCAGTATTAAATGGCATTGTGCTGATTACCGAATTTAACCGTCTCGAAAAAGAAGGCATACTCGACACGACCGAAAGAGTATTAAAAGGATT
>JAUZOB010000385.1 GCA_030706665.1 Bacteroidota bacterium | reverse complement strand
GTATTTAATTAGTTGATTTATAGTGTTAATGATAATAGGCGCAAGTTGAGTTTTGTAACCTGATTCTGTACTCCCATATTTTTTTGCTGATAATGGAATAATTACAAAATCGGTGATCTTTGATTCTGCTAAAGCTTTCCAATCTTCGGTTGTAAATGTGTTTACCTGATTAACAAACAAGGTAATCCCGTTAATATTCTTCGAAGAATGATTAATCGTTATTCTTTCTCCTCCAGATTTGTCTGTTCCAGATTCATTGTTTAAGTTATCCTTTGAGTAAGTTGCTGTGTATATCATACAACTCAATAGGATTAGAAAAATCTTCTTCATGTTTTGGGTTAGCTTATTAATAGAATAGGGTAACAGTAAATGACTATGTTCAATTATTTGAAATAAAGATTAATTCTGGCACTCAAGGCATTTGTGAGATTTCCATCCCAGTAAAAAATGACCGGTTCAGTGCTTTTGAATTCAGTATATCTTGTTACAGTTTCAAGATATCTATTAAGTTGATCAGTATAATTATTGGGTGGAACAATATGCCAGTCAAGTTCCATTTCAGGACCAATAGCGGTTTTAGATATTTTGGGAGTAATAACCGGTGTTCCATCACGGTAGCAAACATTTTGATTTTTCACACAGTCATAAACGCCATCCATATTTGTTTTTACCGTGCCATCGAAATAATAGTGAGGCTGTATCACCACATAATCAAAGATACTATACTTGTCAGCTACATAACCGATATTTTTAATGATGGTTGCCGGATCAGATCCATAACCATAGTAAGGGATCCATAAAAACTCTTTTTTAAGTATGGAATGTACCTGGGTTGACAGGTCACTCATCAGTTTTATTGTCGCATTATCCATCGGATTCAGATAATCAACAGTTCCATAAACTGATTCCTGATTCATATAGATGCCTCTGATGTTGTTGGTCCATTTAGAAGTACCAATTTGATCTTTGATGTATTTAATGTAGTTAAAGAAGGGATCATCACTTGTTGAGGCAATGGAGTAGTCTTTAGAAGTAACTCCCGGAGTTCCGATCCAAATCTTTGATTTGCTATTACGCATAACCAACTGATTAATTGCATTAATCATCAATGGGGCAAGCTGTGTCTTGTAACCGCTTTCGGTACTTCCGTAGTTCTCAACAGCAGCCGGGATAATGACAATGTCATTGACCTTTGAAGCAGCCAGGGCTTTCCAGTCATCAGTTGACAATGTCTGTGTTTGGCCGATGCTTAGAGTTATTCCATGGATATTGCCGGTTAAATCGTTCTTCGTGGTCGTTGTGTCTTTACCTGAATTTGGATCAACAGGTTTTGGCTCGTCTCCCGAGCTATTAGAGCAAGCAGAGAATAGAAGGGAAAGGATCGATAGTAGAGCAAATAATTTTTTCATGGCGATCAGTTAAGATTTTAAAATAGCTTCGGATAAGAAAGAGAGGAGGCCCCCTTCCATCCGAAGCTATGTATAATTATTCCAGCTAGCTGTTACAGCCAGAATTTATATTGCACGGCGACATCCATATCAATGCCGGCAGATGTATAGGTATAATAGAGCTGATATACCCCTTTGTTACATTTGTACGTGGAATCATATGCTCCGGTATAAGTACTGGTCTTCCCGGCTGTTGCACGAATGTTGTATTTTTCTGAACCAGGAGCCCCTGTAACTTGTACTTGTCCGTTTTGAACACTTAAGTTAAGAAACATATCATTAAGAGCACCTTTGATCTTAATTGTATTTGCATCAACCGATGTAACTGCTGCTGCAAGATCTACTTCATCAAGGAGTATTTGTCCATCGCTGGTAGTTCCTGAAAGCACGGCAGTCCCATAAGCCTTATAGGATGCTTCATAATTGTTCCTGAACCTTGAGAACTGTAGGATTGCTACCTTCTTATCATCATTGATTTGAGCATTGGCATCAACGCTTTGAATGCTGATTGGCAGAATATACTTTTCATTGACGAAACTTTCATCAATCCCTTTCAAATGAATATTGAAATACTCACGTTCTTGTCCTTTCGGGATTACCACTGTTTGAGAAGGGAGAGAGTAGTATGACTCGGGAAGTATTTCATAGCCGGGATTATTGGCGATGAAATCTTCACCTGCGGCCTGATCAACATCCAACTTTACAGTTACAGTCGGATTAGTCGGATTAAGTCCGGCTTTGTAGACACCAAGTGCGAAGTCTGATTCTCCAAGCGGAACAGTTTGAACGGATAACCCCGATTGAGGAAGATAAACCGTACTGTCTACTTTGATGGTGTCAATTCCATTTTCGCATGAAGAAAAGGAAAAGACAGCCAAAATAAGCAAGTATATAGAATGAATCTTTTTCATTATTCTTTCATTAAAAGTTCAACTAATAAATTTTACCACCAAGGATTCTGAACCAAATTTTTGCATTTGTTGATCTCGGTTTGTGGAATCGGGAAGAGATACATCTTCTTATCGAAAACACGAGTTTCGAAAGAAGTCCGGGTATAGAAACCAGTATATGAAAAACTGTTTGTAGAAGTATTCCCTCCATTGATGTTCATTCCCCACATATGACCGCCTTCTCCGTATTTACGGTCGGCGTTAGCATCATCTGGAGTGATTGCCAACCACCTTCTGCGGATTGTACGATACCGGTCACCTTCCATATTCATTTCGATCTGGCGTTCTCTCAGGATATATTCAAGTTGCTGGTCCCGATTTCCTTTGATTCCCGGATAGGTATCAAAGATACTGGGAAGTCCTGCCCTCGAACGAATCTGGTCCCAGTAAAATTTAATGTCAGGATTTGTCGGGTCATATTCATTCAGACTTTCGATATAATTCAACAACAATTCAGCGTAACGGATTATAATCTGGGTACGAAGGCCTACATAAGCACGGTCTCTCATGTTATCCTGTGGATTGACATTTTTAAGGGTTAAATAACCTGTTCTCGGATAGTAAGTGTAAGTTCCGGATAATCTGGAAGCTCCTCCCCAATAAAATTCAACTCGTCCGTAACCATCTTGCTGTTTCACTGTCGATGTCTGGGTTGAATAGTAATTACGTTTTACAATATCATCAGGAAGTTCCGGAATAAT
>JAUZOB010000384.1 GCA_030706665.1 Bacteroidota bacterium | reverse complement strand
TGCATCAAGCGGAATCGGAACAAGAACAGCGTTATTATTGCATCAAAAAGGATATGTGGTATATGCAGCTGCAAGAAGGCTCGATCGGATGAAAGAGTTGCAAGCTCAGGGCATTCATATACTGAGAATGGATGTCACCATTGAAGAATCAATGGTAAAGGGTGTGGAAACCATCATTTCCGAACAAGGAAGTATCGACATTTTAATCAACAACGCAGGATATGGTTCTTACGGAGCATTGGAAGATGTACCGATTGCTGAAGGGAAATACCAGTTTGAAGTGAATGTATTCGGGATGGCAAGACTTACGCAATTGATATTGCCTCATATGCGCAAAAATCACTATGGGAAAATAATCAACATCTCATCGATCGCCGGCAAAATTTACGAACCGATGGGAAGCTGGTATCATGCCACCAAATTTGCAGTAGAAGGCATGAGCGATTGTCTTCGCCTTGAAGTGAAAGACTTTGGTATTGATGTTATTGTCATTGAACCCGGTTTAATCAAAACAGAATGGGGCGGAATTGCTGTTGAAAAATTATTAAAAGTATCCGGTAACACAGCTTATAAATACCTCGCACAAAAAGATGCGAACCTTCTTAACCTGACTATAAAAAGAGCATCAGAGCCCACCCTCATATCCAGAATAATATTGAAATCCATTCTTGCGAAGAAACCGAAAACGCGCTATTCTGCCGGTACCGCATCATGGGCCAGTTTGTTTTTCAGAAAAATTCTTACCGATAAGATGTTTGATAAATTAATGATGACTATCATAAAACGGGTTTAGCGTAACAAGCCATAAATTCCATGTATTTTTAAGTTTTACAAATATTATCTGTGAAATTTAAACGGAGAAACAACATTCAGAAGTTCGTTATTTCTTTAAAAAGCAAAAGAACTATCGACTTCCGTAATCACAGCAAAACAAAAACATACAGATGAAAATAGCTCACATTGCAATTTGGACACAAAAATTAGAAGAAATGCGCAATTTCTACACCACCTATTTCAAGGGCGTGTGTAATGAGAAATATATCAATCCGCAGAAAGGTTTTGAATCCTATTTTATTCGCTTTGACGGAGAAGCAACGTTGGAACTTATGAAACGGACCGACGTAATCCAACGTTTGGACGAAGAGCATATCGGATTCACCCATCTGGCGTTTCAGGTTGCGAACAAAGAACAAGTCTACCAGCTGACAGAACAACTAAAAGTCGATGGCTACAAAATATTAAGCGCCCCTCGAGTAACAGGTGACGGCTTTTTTGAAAGCGTAATAGCTGATATAGATAATAACCGAATAGAGATTGCTGCTCAATAAATAGAACGTTTGGAAAACCTTCTCGATTTATAGTCCGACACTAGATCATCACTATACTAACTCCTTATTTGATTCCTCTCTCATGCGGGATTCAGACGGGACTCAATCGTCATTTCGATAAACGAACCACGTCTAAACCACGTACAAACCACGAACGAAATAGGGTGTTGCTCCCTTTTAAAAATAAGACACTGTTCACCCGGCACTTCAACGTTCATCATTTCTTCAATAGCTGCCCCACTCCACCCATAGGTTATTAAAATAAAGATGGATACTGAATAAATATGGAAAATACACATAATAAACTTGTAATATATTATAATTTTATCAAGTCATTATGGGAAAAATCGATTAAAGCCAATAAAATTTAAATTCAGCCTTCAATGAAAACCAAAACGATTGTAACGTTTATCCTGATATTCTTTTTAACAAAGATTTCCGCGCAAACAAGAATTCAACCCGAAACAATTAAAGCTATTGATAAATTATCGCCTTTATCGCAAGGTGCGGTTTCTATGAAAGGTTTTCTGGGGCAAAAGATAGATTCTTGTGTTAAAAACGGAGTAATGGCAAAAGATTATAATCTTTATATTTCTGCGTTTAAAGACAGACCGGATGATTCAGGTGGATTTAGTGGTGAATTCTGGGGAAAATGGTTTACCTCTGCAGCTTTGGCATACCAATATCAACCTTGTAAAAAGCACAAAGAAATTATTGATTTGGCGGTCGATGGTCTGATTAAAACACAAGATAAAGATGGACGGTTGAGTAGTTATAAAAATAATTTTGGCGACTGGGATATCTGGGGAAGAAAATACGCATTATTAGGGTTAGTTGCATATTACGATCAAACCGGGGATAAAAGGGCGTTGAAAAGCGCAACTCAGGCATTAGACGATCTTATCTCCATAGCAGGACCCGGGAAAAGGAAACTGACGGAAACAGGACTTTCCTTACTGGAAGCTTTATCCTCTTCTTCAATTCTTGAACCAATCGTCTTAATTTACCAGCGTACCGGTGATCAGAAGTACCTCGATTTTGCCAAATATATTGTATCACTATGGAGTGTGCCCAATAAATATACTGAAAAAGGAATGCGTCTGGTAGAGGATGCCATAGCAGGTGTTGATCCGATTAAAATTTCTGCTCCGAAAGGATATGAACAAATGTCTTGCTTTGAAGGACTTTGTGAATTATATCGAGCTACCGGAGAAAAAAGATACCTGGATGCATTGGTAACTTATGGGCAAAAGGTTCGGGAAAAGGAAATTATGATTGTTGGTTCCGGTTCAAGCGGTGAGTTATGGTGCGACGGAGCCGTTCGCCAGACAGAACTTATGGAACAACCGATGGAAACATGTGTAACCGTCACCTGGATGAAGTTTTGTTATCAGCTTCTCCGTTTAACCGGTGACCCTGTCTGGGCAGATGAAATGGAGGTTACTTTATACAATTCATTGTTGGGAGCAATGACAGACAATGGCAATTGGTGGGCTTATTTTTCACCCTTAGCAGGAGAACGTATTCCGAGTCCGATGCAGGTACCTCCTTGTCATTCCAGTTGTTGTGTTGCGAATGGACCAAGGGGTCTTTTAACTGCTCCTTGCTGGTCTGTCATGAATGGAAAAGAAGGCCCTGTAGTTAATCTCTATACCTCGGGTACCTGGAAATACAAATTACCTAATGGCAAAGATGTTGAATTAATTCAGAAAACAGATTACCCTAAAACAGATCATATTGAAATAAGTATTAGACAAAAGAAACCCGCGTATTTTACAATCAGCTTACGTATTCCGGAATGG
>JAUZOB010000383.1 GCA_030706665.1 Bacteroidota bacterium | reverse complement strand
TTTTTTGTGGACTTCATGGAAAGCGTTGGATGATAAAATGACAGAGGCATTAGATCAATTTCAAAAATGGGGGATCAAGGGGATTAAGATTGATTACATGCAACGGGATGACCAATTAATGGTAAACTATTATTTACGTGTTGCACAGGAAGCAGCGAAAAGACATTTGCTTGTTGATTTTCATGGAGCTTTTAAACCAACCGGATTGAGAAGAGCTTATCCGAATGTTATAAGTCATGAGGGAGTCTTAGGTCTTGAAAATGACAAGTGGTGTAACGATGCAAATCCGGAACAGGCTTTGATTCTTCCATTCACCAGAAATGTCGTAGGTCCGATGGACTATACTCCGGGAGCCATGAGAAATGCTACAATGCAGAACTTTAAGGCTATTCATTCAGAACCCATGAGTGTAGGTGCCAGATGTCAACAATTGGCGATGTATGTTGTATATATGTGCCCTTTTCAGATGCTTTCCGATAGTCCTTCAAACTATTACAGAGAACCCGAATGTATGGAATTTCTGAAGGAAGTTCCTGCGGTCTGGGATGATACAAAAGTTTTGGATGGTAAAATATCAGATTACATTATTGTTGCGCGTAAGTCAGGTGACAGATGGTTTCTGGGAGCAATGACCGACTGGACTGAACGGGATCTGGAACTGAACTTTGATTTCCTTGGGAACGGGGATTATACCATTGATATGTGGCAGGATGGAGTCAATGCAGATCGGTATGCTTCGGATTTTAAGAAAGTTTCTTTGACTGTAAATAAAGACTCCAAATTAAAAGTTCATTTGGCACCAGGAGGTGGTATGGCTGCAATTATTCATAATAAATAGTTGAATTTAATTCTCGGATTGGCTATAACTCATTTGTTTCATTCTTACTAATTTCTAGAGAAACATGAAAAATTATGAAATACCTTTCAGTATACTCCATGACAATATGTGGTTGAGGATGCTTTCTATTCAATTTTATAATACACTGCATGTTAGTTAATTACGGATAATTTTCTTTTTAATTTTAAGGTCTGGTTGGTACAGGTGGGTAATTCAATAAATTATTAACTTAGCAACAAAAATTCTAACTAAATTATTTTCTACTATGAGGATTCAATTATTATCGATTATTTTAGTTTTAATTACTGGATTGTCATTTGGGCAAGGCAAAAAATATGCAGTTAAATCGCCTGACTCAAAAATTGAAGTTCGTGTATCAACAGGAGCACAAACAAGTTATTCTGTCTATTTTGAGGGGAAAGAGCTTGTTGCATCTTCTCCTATTTCCATGAAGTTTGACAATGGAATTGAAGCAGGTGTTAAAGCTGTCGTTATCAAAGCAGAAAAGTCAGAAGGCAAGAATACAATAATTCCTGCTGTTCGTGAAAGACATGCAAAAATTGATGATCATTACAATCAGGTCACTCTGTTTTGCAAAGGCAATTACAACATCGTCTTCAGAGCTTATAATGACGGAGTCGCATATCGATTTGCCACTACTTTCAAGAAACCGGTAACTGTAATCTCTGAAAATGCGAACTTTGAATTCTCTAGTGACAATAAGATCTATTTCCCCAAAGAAGATAATATTTACAGTCATCAGGAAAGAGAATATATTGCGACAAATCTTTCAGCTGTAAAGAATCAGTTCAGCGTAACTCCTGCTTTGGTAGAATCAGCAAACGGGCCTAAGGTGTTAATCTCTGAAGCTGATTTGTATGATTATCCCGGAATGTTTCTCGAAGGAAGCGCAAATGCTTCTTATGGATTGCATGGGAAGTTCGCTGCATATCCGCTCGAAACTGAGAAAACGAGTGACCGGGATGTAAGAATCAAAAAATATGCTGATTTTCTTGCTAAGACAACCGGAACACGTCAGTACCCATGGAGAGCAATGGTTATTGCAGAAAAAGACGGACAACTTGTTGAATCAGATCTTATCTACAAACTTTCCAAACCTTTGCAGATTCAGGATCCTTCATGGGTTAAACCCGGTAAAGTAGCATGGGACTGGTGGAATGCCTGGAATATCTACGGAGTTGATTTCAAGTCGGGGGTCAATACCGAAACTTATAAATACTATGTGGATTTTGCCTCAAAATACGGGTTGGAATATATCATTTTGGATGAAGGATGGTATGATCTGAACGACCTGATGAAAGTGGTTCCTTCATTGGATATGCAGGAGTTAGTCAACTATGCCAACAAGAAGAATGTCGGTATTATTTTGTGGACAACCTGGAAAGCTTTGGATGATAAAATGACAGAGGCCCTGGATCAGTTCCATAAATGGGGAATCAAAGGGGTTAAGGTTGATTTTATGCAGCGGGATGACCAATGGATGGTTAACTTTTATCTAAAGGTTGCCCAGGAAACGGCAAAAAGACAAATGCTTGTTGATTTCCATGGAGCCTATAAACCAACCGGAATGAGAAGAGCTTATCCGAATGTGATAAGTCACGAAGGTGTCAGAGGTCTTGAAAACGACAACTGGAGTGATTATACAAGTCCTGAACAGGCTTTGATTCTTCCATTTACCAGAAATGTCGTAGGTCCGATGGACTATACTCCGGGAGCAATGAAAAATGCTTCCAAAGATAATTTCAGAGCGGTCTTTTCTGAACCAATGAGTCAGGGAACCAGATGTCAACAATTGGCTATGTATGTTGTGTTTAGAAGTCCTCTTCAAATGCTTTCCGACAATCCGTCAAACTATTATAAAGAGCCCGAATGTATGGAATTCCTGAAACAAGTACCTACTGTTTGGGATGACACAAAAGTTCTGGACGGTAAAATATCAGATTACATTGTTGTTGCGAGTAAGTCAGGGGATAAATGGTTTATGGGGGCAATGACCGACTGGACAGAGCGTGATCTGGAAGTGAACTTCGATTTCCTTGGCGAGGGTGATTATACCATTGACATGTGGCAGGATGGAGTTAATGCGAATACTCATGCATCGGATTTCAAAAAAGTTTCTTTGACAGTGAATAAAGACTCCAAACTAAAAATTCATTTAGCTTCAGGAGGTGGTATGGCTGCAATTCTTCATAAGTAGTCAGATCAAATTTCATTACAAAAAAGGGGTAAAGCCGAATTCTGGGTTTACCCCTTTTTTTGACATAAGCAGTAT
>JAUZOB010000382.1 GCA_030706665.1 Bacteroidota bacterium | reverse complement strand
CTCGAATCCCTCTTAATCGTAATCCGTCAACTAATCGTATTCTTAATCCCTTATGTTGAAAATTATCTATCATAGTCACCTCACAATACGAAAAACAAAATTAACAAATGTTTTTAGCGAATGAAACAGAACTATCGCCTCTATTAAAGTTATTTTACCGACCAATCTCAGCACAAAATGTCTTCTTCTTTATAAAATATAAAACTATTTTTAAAGGTTTGACGAACATCTAAAATGATTTGTTTCTTCCAATATCATAAAAGAACAAATGTTCTTTTATTTATAACAATCAATTTCTCCTTACTTTCAAAATGTTTGAAAGAATCCCTTAATATCTATGCATTAAAATCACTTCCCTATATCTTGATTTTAAAATAATCACTTACGCCATTTCAATTATTTCAAAAGGGAAAGGCAAATAATCATTTATTCAATTCAAACACTTCGATAGGATTATAAATTGCTCCTCGTGAAGTCAGAACGCTCTCAAAAAAGATAATTTTATCTACAACCACCTTTTGAATAAAGGTTTCTTTGTAACCCTCGACCAATTTTTCGACATTTCCCAGCTTCACAAGTTTCTTTATCCTGCCCAACGTAAGATGTGCTTTAAAAGGCTTCTCATCCGACAAAAGATTGAGTTCTATTAGCGATGCGGCTATATCCTGCTGAAGGTCACAAAGGCTCTCTGTATCCTCAGCACCTGTCCACAAGACTCTAGGGTTTCGAATTCCAGGGAAAACCCCTATTCCTTTCAATTTGAATTCAAATGTTTGTTTCTTCAAAGTCAATTCTTTGAGTACGCCACATACCTTCTCTTCCATTTCAGAAGAGATCTCTCCCAGGAAATTTAAGGTTATATGAAGATTGTGTTCATCTACCCAATTAATCTTTTCTCCGGAAAGTTCTTCCTTTACTCGCGAAAAGAGACTAAGAAGTTTTTCCGAAGAGTCTATTTCAATTGCAATAAAAGTTCGTTTCATAGTATCGAAGAATTACAATAAGAAATACATCTAATTTCGGAATAAAAAACATGTCATACATGATCATGGAATCAAATTCTCAATAGATTTCACGTTTCCTCTTCGCTGGGAATATCGAAATTAATCAAAACAAAAAGCACTAATCTTCCTATATTAGCGAAATCTTTTGATTCATCCCTAAAAATCAAATAGTCATGACATCAACACTCGGAATTAATGTCCGTTCAGAAATTGGTGAACTTGAAGGAGTAATACTCCACACACCGGGACCGGAAGTGGAGAATATGACTCCCCAAAATGCAGAAAGAGCTTTATATAGCGACATTCTCAATCTTTCTGTCGCAGGAGAAGAATATGCACAGTTCAAACAGGTTCTTCAAAGCGTTACAAACACTTATGAAGTATCAGACCTTCTAAACGATGTTCTCGCCCAATCCACTGTAAGAGAACAATTGATTAAAACAATCTGCGCCAACGAGGACGCAAAACAGGAGATTAATAAATTACTGCAACTTGGCACAGAAGAACTGGGACGTCAACTTATCGAAGGAGTCATTCTTAATCGGGATAATCTGACAAATTTTCTCAACAAAGAACGATATATATTAAAGCCGTTGCATAACTTTTTCTTCACCCGAGACTCTTCAATTTCTGTTCTCGATGAGGTCCTAATCGGAAAGATGGCAAATAAAGTACGTGAAAGAGAATCGATAATAATGGAAGCGATTTTCAAATATCACCCGCTTTGGGGAGTTAAAACCTGCAATCCAACACTTCCACAGACCAGTAAGTCTAACCTCAATATGACAATCGAAGGCGGTGATGTCTTAGTGGCTCGGGATGACATTCTCATTATCGGTACAGGCTGCAGGACAAGTACACAAGGAATCGATTTCCTAATCGACTCCATTAAAGCAAGAAACGGGAAAACAAGGCATATCTTGGTAAAGGAGTTACCCGACGCTCCCGAATCATTTATTCATCTTGATATGGTATTCACCTTCCTGGATCGCGACAGCTGTATGGTTTTCGAACCTCTTATGCTTCAAAAAAACAAATATCAAACGATTCATATCACAATTGAAAATGGTACAGTTTCCTCCATCCGAAACGAGGGGAATCTTTTAAAAGCGCTAAAACGGCTTGGCATTGATCTGAATCCTATCTCTTGCGGAGGGAACAATGATTCATGGATACAGGAACGGGAGCAATGGCATAGCGGAGCTAATTTCTTTGCATTTGCACCCGGAAAGGTTATTGGATACGAACGCAATGTCCACACCTTAGAAGAAATGAATAAAAACGGATTTGAGATCATAAAAGCAGACGATGTAATCAGTGGGCAGATCAATCCATTCCATTACAATAAGTGCGTTGTCACTATTGCCGGATCAGAGTTGGCACGAGGAGGAGGCGGAGCCCGATGCATGACAATGCCATTGAGAAGAAAAAACGTTGAATGGTAAGCAATTCACATATGAGAAAATTATTAAACAGTGAGCTAAACAGGCTCAACATCGAACAGTTCAAAGAAACGACCAAAACACCCATTATCGTTGTACTTGATAATCTCAGAAGCTGCAACAATATCGGATCAGTCTTTCGCACCTCCGATGCATTGCTGATTGAAGCTGTATACCTATGCGGCATTACTGCGACTCCTCCAAATAAGGAGATACACAAAACAGCTCTGGATGCAGAAAATACTGTAGAATGGCGCTATTTTGAAAAAACAGAGGATGCCGTTGTCGATTTACGCAACCAAGGATATAAGATTATCTCGATTGAACAGGTTGAAGGTAGCATTCCTCTTTCTGATTATGCTCCTTCAAAAAATGAAAAGCTTGCTTTAATCTTTGGCAACGAAGTCAAAGGAGTGGCTCAACAGATCGTTGACAACAGCGACTGTTGTATTGAAATCCCTCAATATGGAACTAAGCATTCATTTAACGTATCTGTCAGTACAGGAATCGTTCTTTGGGATCTTTTTAATAAGCTGAAAGGCAAATAAGAGTGAAAACTAATCAGGAACAATGATCTTCGTTTTTCAATCTCTTCATATTTACTTTCTAATTACACATCAGTTCTCAGAGCTATATAAGAAAAGAGATGGATTCAAGGTTAGCCTTGAATCCATCTCTTAAAATCATTTATTTT
>JAUZOB010000381.1 GCA_030706665.1 Bacteroidota bacterium | reverse complement strand
TCAGGGAATATCAAAAGCATCGCATTCTACTTCTTTTAATATTCAAAATGCAATGCTATTCAAAAAACGTCATAGCTTTTTGAATAGCATTCAGTTCTCTCACTTGTGAATTATTCCTTTTTCACCATTTGCAATAACATTTCCGGCTCGTTGGTAGTAATTAGGTCAGCCCCTTCATCCAGATAAAGTTTCAGGTCTTTGGAATCATTCACAGTCCATATGTTGACACTAAGTCCTAACTTATGTGAATTCTTAATAAGATCTTTATCATTCTTAAATGCGGTAAAAGGATAATCAATTCCCCATAATTTATCAGCTTTTATTTCCTCTATTTTTTTACTATCAGACAAAAAGGCTGTTTTAGCAGCAGGATCCAATTCCTGTATGCGTTGAAGGACTGGATAACTAAAACTAATATAATTCACCCAAGCCTGCACTTTAAGATCATGCACCATCTTTACAACCATATCAGTTAAGGCAATTGATCTTTCCTTTCCAAGCTGAGATGGTTTCACTTCAAGGAATAAACGAGTTTTATTCTGTTTATTAATAGTAAGCAGAAAATCCTTTAATTCAGGAACGTAGTCGTTGTTTTTTAAAGAAATCATTTTCAATTCTTCTCTGGTAGTTTTTTCAACCTGTTTCCCTCCAATCTTAGGATCATGAGAAATAATCAAAGCGCTATCTGCAGAGAGCCAGACATCAAACTCTGAACCTTCGCATCCGATTTCAATGGCATTCTTTAATGCACTCAGAGAGTTCTCACTGGCATCATGATTTTTCCATGCGCCACGATGCGCAACCACCTTGTTGTGAATAAACTCATCTTTAACCAATTCTAACTCTGTAGTTTTCCCTTCAGACTCAATTGTTATGCCATAACGAAAAGCAGGGGTCGAAGACGTTAATTTGACATTCCTTTTCAACCGGATACAGCCGGATTTATCGATTCTGAATATACCCGCGGTGTCTTTAAGCAAAGTAATTTGACCGTTTTGTTGTGGGATCACTTTACCGATAAGTGCCCCCTTTTTATTTAATGGGATCGTATAATTATCCAGACCTGTTAATTCAACCTTTCCATTAGCCCATCCCATCATAGGGTAACAAAGAATAACACATAAAATAACCTCAATAATCTTTTTTGTTTTCATTTTAGAATAGTTTGTGGTATATTGAAAATAAATTAATTGGTTTCATCATTTTTCCATTCTACAAAAGTGACAGGTGAAGCCTTTCCGACACAATGCGCTTAGTTCTTGCTGCCAACGGGTATCATCCCAATTTGCCACAAGATTATCCTGAATAAAAGTTCCATCCGCAATCGGGTAAGATTTAACAGGATAATTACCTCTTAATTTTTTATTAGCAGAAGCGACAGTTAAGATCAGGAGTAGACAGCTAACCAAAAGTATCGCATGTATTCGCACCCTTTTCATAGATTACGGACGGTTGAATGTATATTCAAAATATTTACCGGATAAGGTCCGGATATAAGTATCGAACTTTTTATCATTTTCATAAAGCTCAAATACTCTCGCTCCTCTTTCCAGAATTTCTTTGTATGCTGAGTTATATCCGGTTTTCCGCCCGTATCCCAGACAGATATTTGCAGCAACTCCCACGAAGTCATCATTATGATCATGTCCCACAAAAACACCCAATACATCTTTCATTTCCACAAAAGCTGTAAACAATCCACTATTTAAGTAAGGAGAGCAAACACCTTCCGAGGTATTCCCTAAAGTAGTCTTTTGGTTTCTGACATACTCAAATTCAGGAGTCGGTATGTGGAAAAAAGCAAGAGATGGAAGGGGCGCATTATTTTCTGCAGAGTATTTCGCACTTTGATTTCGATACCATTGAATCTGATCATTTTTAATCCAGTCATAGCCTTTTACCATGGTAGTATCCTGAGAATAGGCGTGTGAATCGAATAAATAAATAACCCATTTATTCGCATTCCCATTCGTAGCTTTTATCGGCAAGGAACAATTACCTACACCTGAAAGTTTCTTATCAGCATTGTAAGTCAGATTGTAAGGGTTCTTCTGAAGAATCTCCAATGCTTTTTGTTTGGTAATATCCGTTTCTGTATCGTGATTTCCAAAAGCTACAGCAAAAGGTACATGTAAATCCCGGAAAGGTTGAAGTACTTTTTTCCAGGCTTCTTTTGCTCCGCTCGATACGACAACATCACCTGTAAATACGACCAAGTCTGGCTTTTCTGTTTCAATCACTTTTCGCATCAGCATTAGAGTGCTGTCATTGCCATTATTATATTTTGCATCATTCACCCAATGCAAATCCGTAAATTGCACTATTTTGAATTTATGATCCTTAAATTTCAAAACAGGTCGTACAGAAAAAGCATTAAATACCAATAAAAAGGCACAAACGGTAAGTAATAATTTAGTTTTATTCATTGTTTAGTTTTTTAAGCGTTCTTCTATCGTCAAAGTCATAAAGAATGAACGACTGGAGCAATAAGTTATACCGTATTTTATATCAAAAAATACTCACTACCATTTGTCCGTTCTAAAAGGAGCTAAAGGCAACTTGTTCGTATCAAACAGATCAGGCATCGCTTCATTGGAGAAGCAATAGCGGACAGCAACAGGTTTCTGCACTTTCTCCGATATCAGTTGAATACGTCCATCTTTTTCAATAATTGCTTTTGCCGGATAGAAGGTTTTGTCCGCACCGGCTATTTGAAAACCTTGAATTGTTTTCGCTTTACTGTTCAGTTTCCCGACTGAATTAATCGTCACAATTGCTTTATTGCCCTTAATCATCAAATTGGCGAAGCGTGGGGAATATGGCTGCAGATTCTCAATGCCATATTGCTCTTTCAATGCAATATTGGCAAGACGATCAGCTACTTCATATTTCTTTTTAGGATGAACATCCTTCACATCATCTACTAAATCGCCCACTACGACCATTGCTGTTTTAGGAACAGAGAGTGTCAAATCCTGTTGTTCTCTCAATAAAGCTCCGTCCAATCCGGCGTAACCGGTCCATGGGGCTATTTGTACAAAATAAAAAGGAAAGTCATTATGGAATACTTCACGCCATCCGGTTATCAAGCCTGCAAACAACTTTCCGTAATCAGCAGACTCTTCTTTAGACCCTTGGCGATCAACCGCG
>JAUZOB010000380.1 GCA_030706665.1 Bacteroidota bacterium | reverse complement strand
ATACATTCCTTTATACTTCGGGAGCAAGGAAAAATGAATGTTAAAAAGTTTTTTACTGGTAAATAAGTTGGGATTTATGATTTTATTAAACTCTAATGAGAAAAAAATTAGTTCCGGAATATTATAGATATCTTCGAGGGAAACGATATCAATGTTTAATAACTTACTGTAGAATATTAATGATTTCTGCCATGTGTTTTTTCCCGAATCCGTTTGATTCGGAATAACACAAATCTCATTAGCTTTAAAAAAGTTTAATGAATATTCAAGTATTTCAACGGCAATGTTATTTTTGCCTGCAATACAAAGCTTATACATTATGGTCTTTTACTTTCATTTGCCAAGCCTCATTTTATAGATATCATAAACAATTCCTCTTCCTCCGAATCCTTCTTTGGGGAAAATCAGATTTAGATTCAGGTAATTTCCCATTTCTTCCGTTGATTGACCGAAATCAAAAACAGGAATGTCTTTATATCTGTTATTTATCAGATAATCAAACATAAAATCCAGTGATCCGATCTTTTTACCAGTCTCATTGGCACTAGCGTATTGAGCCCGGATAATATTGTCATAAACATAAACAACGGTCCCCGATACGATCTGATCTTCAAATCTGGAAACAAATAATTTTATATTATCAGGGAATTTTGATTTCAGTAGTTTGATTTCTTTTAACGAATGAACCGGATTAACTCCATATTTATGACTTAAGTTTTCACTCAATATTTTCCAAAAGGACTCAAAATCTTCGGATTCTTCAACGATTACATGGTTTCTTTGACTTTTTCGGATGCCGCTTCTTCTTAACCGACTGAACCGGATTTTATTTTTTTGATAGATTGTAGACGAAATATTGCATCCTATTTTAACCGCATTGTTTTTGAATAAGTCATAGATGTCTTCTTGCGACGGAATCTTATGAAAGATAATTGGGATGGGTTTATAAATGAGTTCTATTATATTATTTCGTAAGAGTTCGCTTTTAAGTGCGTCGAAACTATTTAAAACGTCTGCTGCAGTTGTTTTTTTATCCTGAACGAGCCCTCCGTAAGTAAGTCCCTGATGAGAATAAAACTTTTGATCGTTGATGTTACCCGGTAATACCGCAATCAGCTTGGTTTTTTTATAAAATAAGTAGGATGAATCGTTAAATCGGTCCGAATGATAATCCATATAGTCTCTGTAAAATAGAAACGAACCATTCCTGGATGACTTGATGAAGTTATCCCAAATCCCTTTGACGTCAGATGAATATCGCTTGATTTCAATCATTCTTATACTTTAAAAAATCATTGTATTCACGTAAATAATCGTCTTCAGAATATTTTTTAGAGGCTAATACTAAACAAATGGCACCGGAAGAAAATTCAAATAGTTCTCGCCATATTCCAGGTACGACAAGTAAGGCATAGTTCGGATGGTTGAGTTTCACTATTTTTTTATTTTTTCCATCATCCAATAAAACATCGAAGCTACCGCTTGCTGCTGCAATAAGCTGATATAAGTCTTTGTGTGCATGTCCTCCTCTTGTCTCGCCTCCTGGAATATCATATAAATAATAGATTCTTTTAATCCCGAAAGGAACATTTTTATTCCCTTCGATTATCGTGATATTTCCAGCCCGATTGTGAATTTTGTCTAAAGGCACAATAACACAATCGTATACGCTATTTTTTCCCATTTTTGTAATTTAAGAAGCTTTGATATTCTCTGATATAATCTGATTCATCATATTTCGTAGAACTTAAAACAACGGCTAATGAATTTGTAGAGAAATTTTCCATTCGTCTCCAAAGTCCGGCAGGTATATAAAGCCCATAATAGGACCGATTCAGTTGAAAAACTTCCCGCTTCCCTCCATCGTCAATCATTACATTAAAACTTCCCGAGAGTGCAACGATTAACTCCTGTTGAATTATAAAGGCATGTCCTCCTCTTACTTGCCCTCCCGGAACATCATAGATCCAGTAAACTCTTTCAATTTTGAAAGGAACCTGCTGCTCTTCTTCAATAAAAGAAAGATTTCCACGAGGGTCCGGGACCTTTGGAAGATCAATTATTTTTACTTCCGATAGTTTCATCTTCTTCGCTCAAATTATGATAAAATAATCACTTGACAATTAATTCTGACCGATGTGATTGTGTTGGTACTTGTACCCGTATCCATACTTGTCGCTGTAACCATAGCGGTAGAAGTTTTTTCTGATTCGCACATCGTTGATCAGGATGCTCAGGTTGTTGATCTCGTTGACTTCGGCTTCCATCAGACAATTCTTTAATTCTTCACGATCGGTAACCGACTGACGCGCAATCAGGATGTTGGCATCTGAGAGGCGTGACAGGTAAAGGGTTTCGGAAACCAGACCGAGAGGCGAAGAGTCAATCACGATACAATCATACTTTTCCTTCAACTTATTGATCAGTGCGGGTGTTCGCAGGCTTGAAATCAGCTGTGCCGGATTGTCTGGAATAGGTCCGCTCAACATGATATCCAAATTCGGATGAGCTGTTTTGTGAATGGATTCCTCGATGGTCGTCATTCCGAGCAGACAAGTGGAAACCCCCTTTTCGTTATTCAGATTAAAGGCTTTGTATAGCTTGGGGTTCCGAAGGTCAAACCCGACAAGGATTGTTTTTGTGCCCGACAGAGCATAAGTCGTGGCAATATTTATGGTACAAAATGTTTTTCCTTCTCCGGAAAAGGAAGAGGATACCGTTATGACGGGCTTTTTCACTCCGGCAGTGAAATAATTCAACCGGTTGCGAATGGCCCAGAAAGGTTCGGTCAAAGGTGAGTTGGGCTTTTCCAGCATCAGTGTTTCGGGAATGCCTTCTTTAATGTGCAGAACATGCCCGATGATCGGTTTTTCTGTAATATTCTTCACATCATCGCGGGTGATGATTTTATTGTTGAAAGCATCTTTGAGATTGATTACTATTGCCGGAACGATCAATCCCAGCAACAAGGCAATGAGGTAATTGAACCAAATATTGGGTCTGATGGGATCGTTGCCAAAGAGAACAGCATGGTCAATGATTTCATTGTCGGGCGAATTTGATGCTTTGGAGATTTGTGCTTCCGAACGGCGTTGCAACAGATAGGTGTAAATCTCGTTGTTCAGTGTAAACTTTCGTTCGAGACCGATAAACTTACGCT
>JAUZOB010000038.1 GCA_030706665.1 Bacteroidota bacterium | reverse complement strand
GTTCTAATTCTACAGAAACAAGGCAGTGTTTCCATACCTTGTTTCTGTAGAATTTCAATAGATCCCGAATATATTCTTCTTCCTTTACTTCAAAATACAAATAGGATATAAAAACCTTTTATAGTTAGAATTGTATATATACACAGGACATTCACGCTTCAACTATTTGAAATGATGAAAAGGATCGGGTTGTTGATAGTGATTTTGCTTGTAGCAGTTATGGTGTCTTTTGCACAAGCAAAATATGAGGTGAGATCGTTTCAAATGATGATTTCGGGTACCTCAAATTTACATGACTGGACTTCGCAGGTAAAGAAGCTTAGTGGAGAAATCGTTATTGACTTTAATGATGGGAATTTAGAAGGTGTCAGGCAAACGAACATTCGGATTGATGCATTATCCCTTAAAAGCTCGAAAGGAGGAATTATGGATCATAAAATGTATGGAGCCCTGAATGCAAAGACTTATCCGGAAATCTCCTTCATATTAACTAAAACAACATCGATCAGACGAGCCTCCGGAAACTATTATGTCAGCGGGATCGGCAATCTTTCAATTGCGGGAGTAACGGTGCCGGTTGATCTGGAAATAAAAGGGAGAGTCTTACCTAACGGTGATGTTGAAATTAGCGGAGAGAAGAAATTAAAGATGTCAACTTTCAAGATTACTCCTCCTACAGCTCTTTTAGGAACGTTAAAGACACACGATGATATAACTGTTTCATATACAATTATAGTGAAGAGCCGATAAATAAAGATTTTTGTCTAACAATAAAGACCGAAAGCAATGAAGATAGAGCGCTTATGGATGGTTGCCTGGGCATTGACAATGACCATTGTGACAAATGTGGAGGGACAGAGATATTCGATTTCGAATTTTAGACCTTATGACAAAAATGGGATTAATGTATTCGAGACTTCAAAAATGGATTCTACGGTATTTGAAGGCTTAAAGGTGAGAGTGGGGGGGAACTTTGTTCAGTCCTTTCAGGATCTGAGGCATAGCAACAGAGCTTTACCGAAAATAGTAAACGGAAGTAATGTGAATTCGCTTGTTAATCTGTCTTCAGGGTTTAATACAGCTGAAGCAAACCTTAACCTGGATGTCCAGTTAGCCGATGGAGTCCGTATGAATCTTGTGAGTTATCTTTCTTCGAGGCATCATCAGGAAACCTGGGTAAAAGGAGGATATATTCAGTTTGATAAATTACCTTTTTTGAACAGTGCTTTTTTCGATGAAGTCATGCAGTATGCGACAATTAAAATTGGGCATATGGAAATCAACTATGGCGACGCTCACTTCAGACGATCCGATAACGGGAACACTCTTTACAATCCTTTCCTGGAAAACTACATTCTGGATGCCTATGATACGGAAATAGGAGGTGAAATAAACCTGCAGCATAATGGCTACCTTGGAGTTCTGGGGATTACAAGTGGAGAGATAAAAGGTGATGTAATAAAACCTCCGGTTGTAGCCGGAGATAACATGTCAAGGAGAAGCCCTGCTTTTTATGGAAAGTTGGGATTTGACAAGAATCTGGATCAGAATCTCCGTCTTCGGATAACAGGATCGGGATATTATACTCCCAGCTCTGTGAGTAATGAACTTTATGGTGGTGACAGGTCCGGTTCTCATTACTATTTTGTGATGGAAAACCAGGCAACTACTTCTCAATTTTACTCAGGGCGTTTGCAGCCCGGATTTTCTGATAAGGTAAGGTCTTTGATGGGAAATGTATTCCTGAAATACTATGGGCTTGAGTTTTTTGGCACGCTTGAAAATGCGAAAGGTCGTTCTCAAAGTGAAGCGACACAACGTACGGTTAACCAAATTGCCGGTGATGTTGTTTATCGCTTTGGTGAAAATGAGAATTTTTATGTGGGAACGCGATATAATACTGTTTTGGCAGAGCTTGCCGGAATTAATAATAAGGTGAGGATTAATCGTATTCAAGTCGGAGGCGGATGGTTCCCCATGAAAAACATGTTGTTGAAGGGAGAATTTGTTGCTCAGCGATACAAAGACTTTCCTGATTCGAATATCCTTGCTGGAGGCAAGTTTCACGGAGTTGTGATGGAAGCTGTTGTCGGATTCTGAAAATCAGGTGTTGAGGCTCGTAGAATATAAATCCCGATGAAGAATAAACTTCGTCGGGATTTTGTATGAAGAATAAAGAATAGTTTACGGTGGAGGTGAAAATAATAAGAATTGTAATGTTTCATCTCTTTGCCACCATACTTACTGATTTAACACTTAGGCTCTGTATCCGGTTTTTTTATTGTCTGAATTGATGATGAAGCACTGATTCGTAAGAGTTACCTGTATGCAAATTATTTTTTTGCTTTCAATAACTCTTCAGCACGGTGGAGTTCTTCAGGCTTGCCAAGATCGATCCAGAATGGACTATTGTCGATATATCCACGAATTGCATGTTCTTTGGCCAGTCGGAGGTAAAGATCGATCACGGAGAACTTACCTGCTTCGGTAATCAGATTAAAGAAGGCAGGGCTGACTATGTGGACTCCGCTGAAAGCTAATTGCTGTTCTTCTCCGTTTAAGGGAAGCGATTCTTTAACTTCCCCGGTTTTAATATTAGTCCAGCCTCTTAATGAAAGGTGATCGTCAAACAGAAGATACCGTGACGTTTCTCTGCGACGGACAACCAGCGTCGCTAAAGCATTATGACTTTTATGGTCTTCAATAAGAGTGTTGAGGTTGAGGTCGGTGAGAACATCTACATTGCAAATAAGTACAGGCTCGCTATCTGTAAGCAATGGTGCTGCTTTTTTTAAACCTCCGCCGGTATCAAGTAAACACTCTCTTTCGTCTGAAACAGAGATGGAAAGTCCGAAGTTATGGTTCTTCTCAAGGAATTCTATAATCTGATTTCCAAAGTGATGAACGTTGATTACCAACTCAGTGAATCCATATTTTCGAAGATTCTCAATGCAATGTTGTAATAGCGGTTTACCTGCAAGTTCAACCAGCGCTTTGGGTTTGGTTTCGGTATACGGTTTAAGTCTGGTGCCTAAACCGGCAGCGAAGATCATTGCTTTCATGAAATAGGGAATAAAAATACCTCCGGGAATATTAATCCCGGAGAAGGTTAATCTGCTTTATGAACTTTCTTGGGTTTACAAACCTTTTCTTTCTTATTGGCATTTCTTCCACATCGTTCGCAGACATACTTGGGATTCTCTTTAGGTTGATAATCCTCTTTTTTACATCGAGTCTTTGTCATTGTCCTTCATTTAATCGAATGTTACGATTGTCGGGCAGGGTCCTGCTCCCTATGATAAAGAACAACGTTAACAGGGAAATTGTTGCGTAAATGTGTTGCCAACCGCTCTGCTGAATATACAGAACGATGCTGTCCTCCGGTACAACCGAAATTGACACAGAGGTTAGTGAATCCGCGTTCCAGGTATTTGCGGACGGATTGTTCTACAAGGTGAAATACAGGGGTCAGGAATTCCTCGATTTCGGAGTTGTTCAGAAGAAATTCTTTTACTGCTTCGTCTTTACCGGTAAGTGTTTTATATTCGGTATATCTTCCCGGATTATGAATCGCCCTGCAATCAAAAACGAATCCGCCTCCATTGCCTGAATGGTCTTTGGGAATTCCTTTCTTATAGGAAAAGCTTGTAATTCTTACGGTCAGCTTGTTCTTTTCTGCTTGTCCGATGCTTCTTAAAAATTCTGATTCCGTAACGTCTTTAAGTACTTTTAAAAGTTCAGGTATTTTTACCGGAATATCGATTGTTTTAAGTAATTCGGAAAGATTATTTAGCGCAAATGGAATACTTTTAAGGAAATGTTCTTTCTTTTCATAAAATCCACGGAATCCGTAAGCTCCCATTGCCTGCATGATGCGGATAATGACATAGCCGTAGTAATATTGACGGAACTGTTGCCGGTCAACGGAAATATATTCACTGAGACAATCGAGATAGTATTCCAGCAATTCTTCTCTGACTTGAGAGGGCAAGTCTGCCTTCGCATCGAAAAGAAGCGATGCAAGGTCATATTGCAGCGGGCCTTTTCTTCCTCCCTGAAAGTCGATAAAGTATGGAGCATCTCCGACGAGCATGATATTGCGTGACTGGAAATCACGATATAGGAAGTAATCCAGTCCTGCTCCCAGCAGATAGTTGGTGAAGGTCTGGAAATCATCTTCCAATGCCTGTTCATCAAAGGGAATCTTTGCCAGTTTTAAAAAGTAATACTTGAAATAATTGAGATCCCACATCATGGACTGACGGTCAAATGCGTCACGCGGATAGCAGCAGGACCAATCAATATCTTGTGCTCCGGTTATTTGAATGCCGGGAAGCTGTTTCAGTACTTTTTTATACCAATTTGTGATATCGTCAGTAAATCCCTCTTTCTCTCTAGTCTGTGTGAGATAGTCAAATAAGGTTGTATTACCGAGATCTTCCTGAAGATAGATATCCGCAGGAGCACCAATGGCTAATATTTCAGGAACATTCAGTCCTTTACGCTTCAGATGTTGAGCAAAACTGATAAATGCCTTGTTTTCTTTCAGGTCAGTATTCCATGCTCCGATGCAGACATGGTTTTTATTTATCAGTCGACAATATTCGCGATATGAACCGGAAGCCGGTAGTATTTCAACACTTTCAGGTTTTTCATTAAAACAAGATTCGTAAAGTGCTATAATCCGTTTTTTAATATTTTCTTTCAACGTGTACTGTTTTAATGTTTGATATAAAAGTAAGCAATTATAATAGCGACAACTAATGCCGGAATCATGTTAATGACTTTTATTTTAGTTAGTCCAATGATATTCAATCCCATTCCAATCAGTATAATTCCTCCGACACCGGTCATTTCATTTATTATCTCCGGCGAGAATTGATTCCCGATGAACATTGTCAGCAAAGTAATGGCTCCCTGATAAATGAACAGAGGGATAATTGAAAAGGCCACAGAGATTCCCAATGCAGATGCAAGTGCAATGGAAGAAACTCCGTCCATGACAGCTTTCGTAAATAAAAGCTTTGGCTCATTCCCTAATCCGTCCTCGATTGCTCCTAGAAGCGACATTGATCCCATGCAAAAAAGAAGGAATGAGGTAATAAATCCATCGGAGAACTTTTCGTTTTTAAACTTTAACCGGGTTTTCATCCAAGCCGTAAATCGTTCCATCTGGTGATCGATATCCCACCATTCTCCCAATATTGTACCTATAACCAAACTAACCAAAACAATCAGAAGCTGATTTGATTTCATTGCCATGGTGAAGCCGATGAACAATGTGATTATCCCCATTCCCTGAATAACAGAGTTAATCATTCGTTTGGGTAAACGGGAATGAAAATAATAGCCGGTCAGACTTCCAGTCAGAACCGTAGCTGCATTTACAAGTGTTCCGGTTAGTATCATATGTTTGCAAATATATATAAAAATGGCGATGCTTTGTTCTCTGTAACATTGTCCATTCTATGGATAATTTATAATTTTGCATAAAATTATTTGAGATGGTAAAGGGTAGGAATAAATTGAATATCAAAGGTAAAGCCTCAGAGTGGGGGAGGAAAATAGCACGACTGACATTCTTGTGGATGGGCGGAGTTGCTATATTCAGTCTCCTGATTGCTTTTACTCCGCTTCCGTTTTGGCTCTATAAATGGATGGGGACCAGTAATGCAGGGCAGATGGAGAATCCGCAATATCTTATAATGCTCGGATCTGGAGGGGTTCCCGGAGAGGGGTCGTTAATGCGGATGTGGTATGTTAAAGAAGCTGCCAAAGAATTTCCGGAAGCCAGGATCATCATAAGTATTCCCGGTGATACGGTTGATAAAGAAAGTACAATCAGCAAGACTCTCTATGAGCTGGAAAAATGGGGTGTTAAATCGGAACGGCTTTATGTAGAAAACAGAGGAGTAAATACACGCCAGGAGGCTCTTGAAGTACGGAATAAAATGCATAGTGTCTATTCAAGGAAGAAAATCATGCTGATTACTTCACCCGAGCATATGCGAAGAGCGGTGCTTTGCTTTCAAAAAGTAGGGTTTAGAGAAGTGGCCGGACTCCCTGCATTTGAAAAAGAGTTAGAATCGAACCTCAGCATCGATCAGAAAAAGCTGGGAGGAAATAAGCTCTCTTTCCTGAAGTTCGGAAATAGTATAAAAGTCCGTTATAACTTTTGGATGCAATTGGACTATGAACTTAAAGTAGGTAGAGAAATAATGGCTCTAAATTATTACTTTATTAAAGGTTGGATATAATTATACATAATATATAAAAGCTATTAAAATGAAGCCAAACTCATTTTAATAGCTTTATTTTTTGAATCAGAGAAGGGAAGAATAGCAAGCTTAGAGATTATCGTCGTAACCTCTTAAATCATTATCGATTTCATAATTTCCGCTTTCATCATCGAAATCATCGTAAATCGAAAGTTTACGATTGCTTTTTTTGTCACTTGACGGTTGTTTACTACGACTTACACTTTTGGGTTTCATGTCATCGAAATCGTTCCCAAAATCTCTTCTGATAGGTTTTTTCGCTTTCATTTTTAATCAAGCGTTTAATCTAAAAAATTAAATTACTCCGTTATTAACATCCTGCGTAAATGTAAAATTTTTTTCAAAAAAAGTCAATTCGCAAGATTAATTTTGTAGTTTAAATTTATGCATAATAAATGATTAATGATTTGTTTTCCAATTAAAAAACATAGGATAACGCTATTGAAATTTTTTAATTTTGTACGCAAAAAATATTGAATAGTTATGTTGAAAGGTACATTAACAATCTTTCTTTTAATGTTATCGAACACATTTATGACTTTTGCCTGGTATGGACACTTGAAGTTTAAAGAGATGAAATTAACCGAAAACCTTGGATTGGTCAGTATTGTTTTGATAAGTTGGGGTATTGCTCTTTTCGAGTATTTCTTTCAGGTTCCGGCAAACCGAATTGGTTTTCGTGAAAATGGAGGGCCTTTTTCATTAATAGAATTGAAAATTATACAGGAAGTTGTTTCTCTGTCCGTCTTTATTTTGGTTTCTGTAATGCTTTTCAAAACAGAAACTCTAAAGATGAATCATTTTATTGGCATGTTTTTCATGATTCTGGCAGTCTACTTTATATTCAAGAAATAAGGCAGTCCCATTATCATTGTGAATGTCAGTATTGAGACTGCGATCCAAAGAGTAATTCCCATCATTAAAGGCTTGGTTCCAACTTCCTTAAGATCTGCAGGTGAAAGGTTGGTGCCGATCAGGAATAATGTGACAACTAATCCTTTTTTCGCTATTGCAGAGAGTGAATGAAAGATTATGTTGTTATTCCCGATAAAACTTCCCAGTAAGATTGCCAGAAAGAAAAGAAAAATGAAATAGGGGAGTTTTACCTTTCTGGAATTGTTTCGGAAGAAATAGCCTGAAATTAAAGTAAGAGGAATAATCCAAAGTGCCCGGGTCAGTTTTACGGTTGTTGCTGTGGTAAGGGCAATATTACCGTATTTACCTGCTGCACCTACAACAGAACTTGTGTCATGTATTGCTGTTGCAGCCCATAATCCAAACTGATGTTCATTTAAATGAAATAAATGACCCAGGTTTGGGAAAAGGAAGAGGGCAACACTATTCAGTAAAAAGACAACTCCTAATGATACTGAGATCTGACTGCTCTTTGCCTGAATGGCAGGAGCCATGGCTGCAATAGCACTACCTCCACAAATAGCAGTTCCGGAAGAGATTAAATGTGCAGTTTTCCTGTCAACTTTAAACAATCGACTTAAGAGTGTCCCAATTATTAGAGTCGAGCTAATGCTTACAATCATCAGGATAATACCGTCTGTCCCGGCTTTTATCGCATCATTCAGATTGATGCTAAATCCCAGTCCGATTATTGAAATCTGTAAAAGTTTCTGTGTCGCTGTCTTTGTAAAGGATTGAAAGGGATTTCCTAATATAAAAGATAGAAGGATTCCCATGAGCAGTGCCAATGTTGAATCAATCCATGGCGTAAGACAAATAATAGCCAATAGAATAAAAACTAATTTTGAAAGATCTTGATGTTTCATGTCACAATTTTTTGTGACAAATATCCATTGATTCAATTAAATATTTTCATGAAATAACGTAATGATCTATAGCTATTGGTTATGAATGGACAGGGCAAAACGAATAAAGTGATTGGTGAGTAAATCGGTAATTCCTTTTATCTGAATAAAATAGAATTTCCGATTGATTCTTCCTTCATCCAGTTCAATAACTTTAAAGCCATTGTTGATAATATCTTTGGATATCGCTCTGATTGAAACGATTCCTATAGCATCCGAATTTTGAAGAAAAAGTTTGATGCTCTCCGTACTTCCCAGTTGCATCATGATATTCAAATCCGTAAGTTTAATATTCTTGCTTAATAAATAATGTTTTAAAACTTCTAAAGTACCCGAACCTTCTTCCCGAATAACCAGAGGAAACGCAGGCAATTTTTTTAGTGAAATAGAATCCAGTTTAAAATATTTGCTGTTTTGGTGTGTAATGGCAACTAATTCATCGTTTAAAAATGGCGTGTATTCTAATTCGTGATTATCCGGAAGACCTTCAATGATTCCTAAATTAATTTTGCCTTCCAATAAAAGCTGTTCGATTCTGGTGCTGTTTTCATTTAATAACGAGATAGACATGTTTGCATTAACCTGTTTGTATTTAGCCAGCAAAGGAGGCAGTATATATTGGGCGGCAGTAGTACTTGCTCCAAGATGTAGCTCTCCCGGATGTTTTTCAGTAAGTAAGGATAATTCGTTTCTTAAATTCTGAAAGTTTTTCAGAATGATTTCAGCATGCTGAAATACCAGCTTCCCCTGAGGTGTTAGTTCTACTCCATTTTGAGTTCTATCGATGAGCTTGACATTCAATTCTTCTTCAAGTACCCTTATTTGTTTCGATATAGCCGGCTGAGTAAGGTTTAATTCTTCAGCTGCTCTTGAAAAGCTTCTTCTGACAGCAACTTTATAAAAAGTTAAAAGCCTAATCTCATTCATCATTTTGTCATTAATTAACCTATTTTAAAACTGGTCATCGAAATCGAACCATGTTGAATGCTTTCATGAAAGAAATCGATGCTTTCATGGTCTTGTTGCAATGCTGCGACGTAGAGCAACGGAAGATAATGTTCATTGGTCGGGAGTGCAAGATTATAGTCTTTTATTTGATCACGATAACGGATAAGACGCTCATTGTCTCTCGTCAGCAAAGCATCTTTTATCTGAGTTTCAAATGCTTCAGCCCAGTCATATGCCGGGACATCCGGATTGTAATTCATCGTTCTCAGGTTGTGAACAATATCACCGCTCCCGATAATAAGGACTCCCATATTGCGTAGAAAATCCAGCTTTTGTCCCAAATTATAATGTTCGCTTTCATCAGCTTCCATGTTTAAGCTCATCTCGAAGACCGGAATATCAGCCTTGGGGTACATATGTACCAAAACAGCCCAGGAGGCATGATCGAGTCCCCAATTTTCGGTTGCTTTTACCTCATCCGATTTTAACTGATCAGCAGTTAACTCCGCAAACTCTTTGGAACCATCCGGTTGATATATAATTTTGTACAGTTCGTCAGGAAAGCCATAGAAATCATAGATCTGTTGAGGCTTCGTCGCATTGCAAACAAAAGTACCCCGTGTAAGCCAATGTGCGGATATAACAAGGATTGCTTTTGGTGTCGGGATTAAACCTGCCTGATTTTTTAATGCATTGGTATACTGATTGTCGGCAATGGCATTCATTGGAGATCCATGACCAATAAAAAGGACGGGCATTTTTAAATCTGAAGAAGTCATCTCTTTTAATTTTTAGACGGATATTAAATAGACAGACTACTATAACGTTTATATACGAAAATGGTTCTTACTCCATGTTTTGCCCTGCGAGTGCTCCGCTGGAGAATGCGAATTGCAGATTATATCCTCCGGTATCACCATCTATGTCCAGAACTTCCCCTGCAAAAAACAATCCGGGGACAATCCTTGATTCCATTGTCTTGAGATTGACCTCCGAAAGTTTAACGCCTCCGCATGTTGCCATTGCTTCTTTATAGCCACCTAATTTTCCAACTTCAAAAGGGAATCCCATGATTTGCGAAACAATCATCTTTCTGTCCTTTTTATTTAATCCGGAGGCTTTATCATCGTTCGCTATTCCCAAATTATCAAGAATGTGATTTAACAAACGGTCCGGTAGATTATATTGGGCAAGACAGTTCCGAATGCTCCTTTTCGCATGAATATGCAATTGATTCAGAAAGTCGGATTCAAACTCTTCTTCATTGCGAAAATCGGCCAATTGGACCTTCAGCAGATCTCCCTTGGCAATATACCGGCTAAAGTCAAGAATTCCGGGACCTGATAAACCTTTATGAGTGAATAGTAAATCACCTCTGGTTTCATGTATCTTCTTTTCACATCGGAAAAGAAAAATCTTTGCGTTCGGGATAGAAATCCCGGCGCATTCGGCGAATGAATAATCTTTAACAATGACAGGGGTAAGGGCAGGAGAGGGCTCTATAATTGAGTGTCCGAGTATCTTGGCCAGGTGATATCCGTCGCCCGTCGATCCTGTGGCAGGATATGACATTCCTCCGGTCGTAATAATTACTTTGCGGGAAGAGAACGAGCGTTGCGGGGTAGAGATTATAAAATGATCATTCTGCTTTAGAATTGATTTGGCGGGTGAATTATAGATAAGATCAACACCGGCCTCTTTACATGATTCAAGCATGATTTCCAGTACATCTTTACTTCGCAATGATTCCGGAAAGATCTTCCCGGAATGAAGTTCAGTCATTCTTAACCCGCGTTGTTCAAAGAAGTTGATCAGTTTCAGATTGTCATAGTTGAAAAGCGAAGGCCTGACAAATTTCCCATGTTGCCCGTAATGAACAAGAAAGTCTTTAATATTACCGGAATGGGTAAGATTGCACTGCCCGGTTCCGGCCATAAGAAGTTTCTTCCCGGGAGATGAATTTTTCTCAAGAAGGGCTACTTTAAACTTAGGATTAGCACAAGAGATGCCACAAAAAAGTCCTGCCGGTCCGGCACCTATTATTACAGCGTCATAGTCGACTTGCGTCACAATTGTTGCATCCATTATCCAGCTTCTCTTTAAAAACTCCGGTATGCAATTATATCGGGGTGCTGGGTTAAACTTCAGCAGATATATTGCCCGGCAAATATACCGGCTTTATCCTGAATCGCATCAGTAGGAACTCAATTCATTCATTTTTTTACTCCATTCTGCATCTGTGACACCATGCATAAAACGTTCAAAAGTCTCAAATGTGAATTCAGGAGCGCAAAGTCCACCTGTTGCAAGATCTGTATTTTCTTTCAAAAAGACACGACGATCAAATAGATAAGGAATATAAGGTTCTATAAAATGATCGAACAATTCTTCCACCAGATTGCGTTCCAGATCAAATGCCGGTCTTTTGTAAAAGATCTTGATTCCTTTTACCTTGAGTAACTTTTCACTGTATTTGGCAAGGATTTCCATATTAACCGGCGTATTGCTGCTAATATGATAGATCTTCCAGGGAACGGCATTCGCAATGATTCGTAAGACAGTCGTCGTAAAGAATTCGACCGATATCAGATTGATGAAGCCTTCTTGCGGAAGATAGATGGTTAACGGAAGATGCAAGATTCCTTTTTTATCCAGTAAAACTCCTGCCTGAGAAGAACGTTTCCCGTTATGATATAAGATGTCGTGCAAATAGATATCGCGAATGTATTGTAATGACCTTATTGGATAATAAAGGGCATTAAAGCGAAACGAACGACCGGATTCTGCACACCCATAAACAATAGTCGGACGAATAGTGGTAAGAGGAATCTTATGCTTCCGGCAATGTGCTGAAATGATCTGTTCTGCAAATGCTTTACTTTCTTCATAAACATTGGTGAAAACAGAAGAGTGTACCGGCTCTTCCGGACAGATGCAATCTCTCTTTCCGGCAACGAAAGCAGTACTGATATGATGAAAATATGACACTTTACTGTGAGTTGCAAACCGAAGGATTCCTGTCAGACAACTGATGTTCGCTGCCATAACCTGTGTCCTGTTATACTCGGAAAAACTGTGATCCGAGGCACAATGAATTATCTGATCGGTCTTCTGACAAAGTTCTTTATATTTTTCAATTGGTATGCCCCAATGAGGCTTCATATAATCAGCTTCAACGATTTCCAGTTGTAAAATACGATGCTCGAGGTTAAACCATCTTAAAATTTTCCTGATTCTAATCTCAATTGACTCATTTTGATTAGAGCGGCCAGGAATTATTAATTTACAGTCAAGAGACAGTAGTGATGCCATCAGATGACTTCCTAAAAAGCCGGTAGCACCGGTTAACAGGAAGGTCGTCTTATTATACGGAAATGTCTTGATTTCTTCCACTGAAATAAAATTTAAACATTAGTAATTTGGCAATAGACTCAATTAAAAAGTAAATGATAATTCCCCGGGTGAATCTATAAATCTATTGTGTTATAGTACGATGCATTCTTGATATTGTTTTAGGGAACAACTTTATTTTATTTAAAGTTATTAGATATAATTATCAAATACAATAGTTAAAAGATGGTTGTATAACATAGTTATAAGATGCATCTTTTAGCCTGTTATGTGTAACCTTTTATGTCTCCCCCAGTTTAGTGGACTACGATTGTGATAAGCATGTTGAATCGCTCTTAACTTGTAAAGGATGCAAGACAAATCTTTCAAAATCATCAAATAATCATCTTAATTTTAATGCGTACGTTTATGATTTTAACAAATAGTGCTAATTTTAACAGGATTCCATTTAAGCACTTCGAATGGGAAAATGTTTAATCGATCAACACATTGGTTGAGTCAAAATTTTAGAATCGTGAAGACTTTGAATTATAAAATAGTATTGCTGCTTATTCTTTCTTCTCTTGTTAACATTACAGCGATTGCCGCTCCTGATACATTGAAAATTTTGTTTATCGGGAATAGCTATACATTTACCAATGACATGCCTGCTCTGCTTCGCAAAGCTGCATTATCAAGAGGAATACATATAAAAACCGGGCAACACGCCAAAGGGGGGTGGACTTTTGCCAATCATTGGAACTCTGAATTTACAAAAGAGATGATTAAAAAGGGCGGATGGGACTATATTGTTTTACAGGAATATAGCCAGAATCCTGCGTTACCCTATGAAAAGTTTAAAAATACCGTATTATCTTATTCCGAGAAGCTTGAACAATTGTGTAAGGAATACAATCCTGATGCTGAAATTGTATTCTATATGACATGGGGAAGAAAGAACGGAGATCTTAAAAACTGTCCGGCAAATCCGCAAGTCTGCACTTATTTGGGAATGGACGGACTGATTCGTCAACGATATATGATGATGGCCGAAAATAAAGCGCTTGTATCACCGGTTGGTGCTGTGTGGCGATTCCTGAGAAAAACTCATCCTAAGATTGAATTGTATATAGCAGATGGAAGCCATCCTTCTTTGGCCGGGTCTTATGCGAGTGCTCTTTCCTTTTTTACTGTAGTTACCCGAAAAGATCCGACAAAGGTTAAGTTTAATTCGAAATTAGACGGCAATACCGCCAGCATCATAAAACGAATTGTAAAAAAGGTGGTTTATGATAGCCTCTCATATTGGAATGTCGGTAAGTTTGATCCGAAAGCCAAATTTACAGTTAGCAAATACGAGCACAACGGATATGAATTTATAAATGAATCGGTAAATTCGTCCGAATATCAATGGGACTTTGGAGACGGAACTACTTCAACTCTAAGAAATCCCAAACATACATATTATAAGCTGGGGAAATATAATGTCAAATTAATCGCAAAAAAGAAACACTTTCTTGACTCATCCGAACAGAAAGTTGAGATTAACCAGACAGAAAACCTTTCCTCTTCGAGTGTAAAGAAGGATAAGAAAGGTGTGAATAAGAACCGGAAAGAATGATTGTAAGCAGATCTTTGATTTCTGAAAGATTCTGAACAGATCAGGCAAATTTCTTCCTCAGCCAGTCATTAACGCTCTCAACAAAATATTTCTGAGTTAAAAGGCTAAGCGTTATTATAAAGATGAGAAAGGTGATATAAGAAATCGCACCCATGGTATGATCTGTTGGACCAAAGACTTTCGCTAAAAAGTCACGCATTGGGATTCCTTTATGACTTGTGGCCAGACAATAAACAAATTTGTCAGCATTAATCCAGATATTATAAAGAGGAATATGCAACAAATAGAGGGAGAAACTGGCATTCCCCAGTTTAACGATGAATGATTTAGATAAGAAGTTTGTTACCGGTCCTTCGCTGAGAAGTAAACTCCAGATCAGGATCATCTCGAAAGGCATATATAATCCGTTGTGCAAGATAACATAGGGATAGTTTAACGGCAAAAAGTACATGGCTACCAAGATGGTCGTAATTACTAAAGTCGGCGAGATTTTGAGATTAAAATCATTCCGTTTCTCGTAAAGACGGTACAGTAGAATTCCAATAAGAAATTCAGGAAGCCTGACCAAAGGATTCCGATGTAATAAACCTGCCAATACATTTTCTAAAGAAAAGATATCTACCTGCATATTGGTCAAACAATCAGGAAATCCCAGTGCAATTGTAATAAGTGGTGATGCCAGCAAGGCAATCCAGGAGACTAACAATGCGATTAGCACTCCTCTAAGTTTCAGTTTGCCTGATATTCTGAGTAATTGGGGAAAAATGGTATAACATAGGAAAAGACAGGAAAGTGTCCATCCCGGGCCGTTTACTCCGTTAAAAAACGGATTTAAACAGTCAATCATTAAGAGCTGGGTAATGACGGCGAGCGGCAGATTAACCGTAAGATAAAAATCATTCCAATTCAGTGCGTTTTGCGCAATACTTTCCTTATAAAAGTAGGGCGTCAAAACCAAAAGCAGTGAAACGAAAATCATGATAACATGTAATGGATAAAGCTTTGTTACACGTTTGAACATGAAATTTTTCAGAACGATGTCTTTTTTTACATATACAAATGAGAGAATAAATCCTGAAAGAACAATAAACAGTGAAGTACCTACCTGTCCTGAATTTACAATTGTTGTGAGCTCTTTTGGCAAATATGCAAGAGGAATGGTATGCATTATTAATATATGTAATGACAAAAAGAATCTGAGTCCGCTTAATTGTTTCATTCGATCTATAACACTTAGGTCCGATTATATTAATACGTGGCAGAAGTTTCAGAAGGTTTCTCTTCTTCTGTCCCTCATTTTTAAATCAATTGCTAAAATAATGCGGCAAAAATACTAAATTAAAGATTAGTGAAGCTTTAATAATTGTTTCGTTTCTGTAAACTACAAAATTTTTAATGCAGGTGATTGATCTTTAAAGGTTTTTAAGAGATGAAGCTATCTTTACCCAAATTGAAACGGATTTCGGTATGTGATTTTATTTTTTATTTTATAAAGGGGCTTATTCCAATAATCAATGGCATAAAATGGAGTCGGATTCTTTTTTTGCAATTGTTGCAGAAGCTACAGAGAATCAAAGAACTTGATCATTAACGTACAGTAATTCACAAATTTTGTAAGAGGTAAGGTTTCGCTTTTGTCGTAGATGTCATGATAAGCCTGGATTCCTCCCTGGGTGTAAATGTAGAAACAGGGAACTCCCTTTTTATAAAATGCACAGTGATCGCTGTTGCATGCCGCTCCCCGTATATTCACTTTAGGGAGTAGGCTATTTGCCTGATTGATTTTGGAGAGCAGGTCAAATTTTTCTTTAAAAACACTTCCGTTCACAATTTTGATTCCTTCATCCCCGGTTCCTGCCAGGTCAAAATTTATAAGGAACTTTATCTTTCGAAGATCAGTCAAGGGAGCATCCGTATAAGCTTTTGCCCCTAGAATCCCTAATTCTTCAGCGGAAAGAGCAATGAACACCATGGAATATTTAGGTTTCACTTCCGAATAATGTTTCGCTAAATTCAGAAGCATTGCTACTCCGCTGGCGTTATCATTGGCTCCGGGGAAATAGACCTCTTTCCCCATCTTGCCCAAATGGTCGTAATGAGCCGTAACCACAATG
>JAUZOB010000379.1 GCA_030706665.1 Bacteroidota bacterium | reverse complement strand
TAATCTTGCGATAAGGTCTAATAGCGGCGATCCTTCGCTTACTCAATCCCCTTTAAAATATGAGATTGATTATGTGTGGTATTATAAGAAAAACTAAATCGCAGTTGATTTTGGTCATTCTTAATGAGAGGTGTCAGAATCTATTAGTACGGATGAAAATAATGAGTTTTATCTTTTAAAAAAGAATCCGGAAATCAGAGTATCATGCCCTGTATTTCCGGATTCTTTACAACGATGTTGAGGCTGTTTCTCAATTACCGTTCTCTTATAAAAGCGAAATCTTGAGAATCAGTTGATGTGAGACTTCATTTATTTCTTATCGACTTTCAACCATTTGTCAAGCCAGTTAAAGAATACGCGCTGCCAAAGGATTCCATTCTGTGCCCCCAGTACCCAGTGACTTTCTTCGGGGAAGAATAGAAACTGAGACGGTATGCCTTTCAGTTGGGCTGAATTATAGGCTCCCATCCCCTGAGTGAATGGAATACGGAAATCTCTTCCTCCGGTAATTACCAAAAGTGGAGTATCCCAGTTCTGTACGAATTTATGAGGAGAGAACGAGTAAGATCGTTGTGCTGCCAGGTTTTTCTTGTCCCAGTAGGCACCGCCCATATCCCAGTTCTCAAACCACATTTCTTCGGTTGTGCTGTACATGGCTTCGAAGTTGAATATTCCGCAATGCGCGATGAAAGCCTTGAAACGTTTCTGGTGATGTCCGGCAAGGTAATAAACCGAATATCCTCCGTAGCTGGCTCCTACGCAGCCTAAATGGTCTTTATCGACATAAGGTTCTTTTGAAACGGCATCGATTGCTGAGAGGTAGTCTTTGATGTTCTGTCCGCCGTAATCTTTGCTGATCTGTTCCAGCCATTTCATTCCGAATCCGGGCAGTCCTCTGCGGTTCGGTGCCACAATGATGTAGTCGTTTGCAGCCATCATCTGGAAGTTCCATCTGTAGCTCCAGAATTGACTAACGGTAGACTGAGGGCCTCCTTCGCAGTACAGGAGGGTAGGGTATTTCTTTTTCGCATCAAAGTGGGGTGGATAAATAACCCAGGTCAGCATATTTTGTCCATCGGTTGTTTTAATCCATCGTTTTTCAACTTTGCCGAAGGTCAGTTGAGAAAGCAGATTTTGATTGACAGTTGTAATCGGCTCGTCTTTGCCGGTTGCAGGATCAACCCGATAGATTTCGGCCGGTTGCGACATGGAGACTTTTTCCGCGATCAGGTATTTGCCTGCTTCTTTTACGTTGTGGTAATCATGAATCCCGTTCGTGACTTTGGTGATCTTTCCGCTTGGAAGATCAAATTTGTAGATGTCTTCTGTTGCATGCCAGTCGGAGATAAAATAGATGGTTTTACTATCCTTGCTCCAGCTCATCAGAGTTGCATTCTGATCAAAATTATCAGAATAGCTTTTACGGGTTCCGGTTGCAAGATCTTTAATCATGATGCGGGTTTTGTCGGCTTCATAGCCATCACGCGCCATGCTTTCCCATGCAAGGTATTTCCCATCGGGAGAGAATACAGGGTTCCAATCGTATCCCATGCATCCTTTGCTTACGTTTTCTGTTTTGCCATTGGCAAGATCATAAACGTAGATCTCGGAGTTGGTTGACAAAGCATAGGCTTTCCCGGCCAATTTCTTGCAGGAATAGGCTATTTGTTTACTGTCGGGGCTCCAGTTGATCTGTTCCATTCCACCGTTTGGTTTGATGGGGGAGTCAAAGCGTTCGCCCGGCATCAGGTCTTTCGGTTCGTCAAGTTTCCCGTCGTTGTAGTTCGCAATGAAAACGTGGCTATAGGTGTAGTCTGACCAGCTGTCCCAGTGACGGTACATGAGGTCGTTTTCAAGCCGCGCATTTGCTTTGGGCAGATCGGGGAAAAGGTCGGTTACGCTTTGGTCTAGTTTTACATCGGCAGTGAAGAGGATCTTCTGTCCGTCGGGAGAATATTTGAATCCCGTAATACCTCCTTTGATGGAACTAACTTGTCGGGCATTTGCTCCGTCCGGGTCAATTTCCCAAAGTTGCATATCTCCGCTTTTCGCAGATAGGAAACCAATCTTTTGTCCGTCAGGTCTCCATAGAGCGCCGGCTTCTTTTTCCTGTGTATTGGTTATCTGACGTGGCTGACCTCCTTCGATCGGAACGACATAAAGGTCCCTGTACGATTTGTTTTCAGGAATATTAAAGTAAGTGACGCCATAAAGCAATAATTTCCCATCGGGAGATACTTCCGGTTCGCTTACTCTTCCGAAACTCCACAGTACTTCGGGAGTCATTATATCGGAATTGAGCTTTTGCACCGGAGGGATATAATTTGTCCCCTGGCTCTTTGCCGGAAGGGTTAATGTAGTCATCAGACCACATAAGCTTAATCCCAAAATAGCCATTTTCCTTTTCATATAGTGATAATTAATTTTCAGGGCTAAAGTTAGGGGTTAACATGCTAAGAACAATGAAAAAAGTCAGTCCGGTTAAAAAAGTTGGATGGGTATTGAAAGCATAAAATCAACAGAGATGGTTCGATCATAGGATTTTACAAAGAAGATAGTGAAATCAGGAGGTATTAAAAAGAAAAGCACCCGGAATGTGCGGGTGCTTTTTAGACTGTTTATGATGTAACGGTCTTTTAAAATTTAAAGGGGATCGAATGCAATTGCAATTTTCAGTTTACTCTTTGGTAACTGTTTTTCAAATTATTAAGAGATGGCAATTTTGTTTGATCTGTTTTCTTTAAAGCGACAACCTCATCATCATACTTATAGGTAATCGTTTTGGTAAACGTTTGTCCATCAAAATCTCTTCCGGTTATTACAATGTCTACCGAAGTTTTCCCCACTTGCTTTAAAGAACTTAGATCAAAACTGACTAAGGCTTTCAATGGAATATGTCCGGAATCGGATTTGTTATTATGCCGGAGTTGCAGTTTAATCGCTGAGCCGGCAGGTCCCTGTGCATTGTTGTCTTTTACCAGGTTGATGTAATGAATCATGTTCCCTCCGTAGTATTGCATTTCGAAGTTGAGGTAATTATTGGTCAACCAAACATCGTTCACATGAATCGGATCGTTTCCGATGCTGTCTTCTTTTTCAGGGGTAATCATGAAAATGCCTTTGGTAAGGACATCTTTCAATGCATTAATCTTTACATAGTACTG